>NZ_JBZXDY010000038.1:0-23632 GCF_058725285.1 Flavobacterium sp. DW-iso2
CTGGAATCTATTGATCTCTTTTAAAAAAGACGCAAACTCCTGTGTTACACGAGTTCCGTCCGCTACTAAATTCCAATTTCTAAAAACCACTTTTCCTGTATCTTCATTAAGCCATCTTCTGCGAGTAATGTGAAGATATACCTGATGTCCACGAATTGGAAAATCCTGAACTGTAATCTCATCAAAGAAGCCTTTTGAACTTAATTTATATTGCCGATATTCTTTAGGAATCGAATTGATCTCTTTTAAATATAAATGTAAAACTTCACCCTCTTTTTTATAAGAAGTCAATTCAAAATATTCAACAATGATTTCAGGTAATAATAACTTGATTAGTTCGCTATAACAATCTTGCATTTGGTATAATTTGGAAACACAAAGATCTAGATTTTAATATTTCCCCACAACAATATGTCTTGATCCACGCTTACCTATAACTTTAGGATAAAGCAGGCACTATTTAGCATGAGATTCTTCACTCAAAGTTTTAGAATTACTTAAAAGGCATTGCAATGATCTTAAACATATTTTAGCTGCAACCCCATAGAATATGGCGATAGCAATACAAACATTAGGCCTAGAATCTATTTTAATTTATAAATGTAATTAAAGGCTGCATCAAGATACAAATGCAACTTTTGAGCTAAACATATAACTAGCTATTTCAAAATCAAGCCGTATTTTATGACAACTAGACAATTAATCTATGTTTGGATTTCTGATTATTTGACTTGTCGCCAGTATATAAATTTACCTATTTTCTTTTTTAATTAAGCATCACTTGCTATAGCAAAACCTCCATCTTTTAATCAATTATTTTCAGTGGAGAAAAAACTAAAATTGAATCCCGTTAAAAACGATTCATAAAACCATTCTCGTAATACCGATGCATCCAAATACGATTTAGGCAAATGTTCCTATTTAATTTTAAATTAATATAGTAAAGTTTGAATAGCGCGTGGTAAAATAAAAACTTCAGCAGAATTTGTGCCAATACACAAATTATATTTCAGTTTTTCATCTGTTTTATTCATAACGATCGTTACTACCTGTCCATCTTCGTTCAAGAATGAAGTTGTTTGCAATTGACTTCTACTAGCAACACTACTGATTCTTTTTGCCTTTGCGCTGATAAATTTAGAAAAATGCCCAATAACATAATAAGAAGGCGTATAGATCAAAGCTCCGGTTTTTGTATCCCCATGTATCGGAGAAAAACAAAAATTACCTACATGATTCGGCCCTCCATTTTCGTCTAAAAGTATATTCCAATCAGTCCAACCAACGGTTCCATTATTAAAATCACGAATCATAGATTCACCATAACGTTCTCCATTTGCCCAAAGCTGTAGTTTTTTATAATCAAACTTTTCAACACAACCTTCTGTAAAAAGTAAGTTTTTATCGGGGTACATCTCATGTACTTTTCCAACATTTTCAAACATAGAATCTCCTCCGCTCCAGCTTTCATACCAATGGAAACCAATTCCCCAAACAAATTTACTAGCCTCAGGATCATCCAGAATAGCGCTTGCTCTTTGTGATAATAAATCTCTGTTATGATCCCAAACAGTAAGCTTTATATCGGAAAGTCCAGCCTTTAGCAATGTTGGTCCTAAGTAATTCTTCACAAAATCACGTTCTTCTTCAGCTGTATAAATACAAGATTCCCATGTTTGTTTTGCCATTGGTTCGTTCTGAACAGTTAAACCCCAAATAGGAACTCCCTCTTTCTCATAGCTGTTAATGAATTTTACATAATAATTTGCCCACGATTGGTAAAACTCTGGCAGCAATCTACCTCCTTGTAACATGTTCTTCGTATCCTTCATAAAAGCTGGCGGACTCCATGGACTGGCATATACTGCGACCTTACCTCCTGCGGTCGCAATTGCACTTTTTATTAATGGAATCCTGAATTCCATATCGTGCAAAACGCTAAAACTTTTTAATGCAGCATCGCCCTCATCAACATAAGTATAACTTCCTGAACTAAAATCACAACTGTGAATATTAGTTCTAATTATAGAGTACCCTATTCCTTTATCTTTACTATAGTAAGCCTTTAAAAACTCTTCCTGACTTTCCTTAGATAACTTTGCAAAAACTTCGGCACTTGCATCAGTAATCGCTCCACCAATTCCTAGAAATGTTTGAAATGTTTTGTTTGGGTTTACAAAAACACAAAGCTGTGTCTCAAGTGGTTGTTTTAGATCTGTAAATTGTACATTTACATCTGTCTTTGTTAATCTCAAATCTGTATTATTTGCCGATGTATAAATGGTCACATTCCTGTTACTTATAGAAAAAGGAATCGCTTTATTTTGCTTTTTTTCTTGCGAAAAAGCAAAAAAAGTCACCACTAAAAGTAGAGTTGTTATAATTTTTTTCATTATCTTTTTTTTAAAATTTGCCAAATGCAAGTTAATACAGATTCTATTTCTATCAAAGTACCAACCCATTTTCTGCTTAATTGTATTATTAAAAATCAACTAATAAACTGCTGAAATGCACTATTAAGACAACTCATATTCAAAAATCATACGCTTCCTTATACCAAATAATCCAAAGTTCGTTCCAAAGCCATACCTCTTGAGCCCTTTATAAGAATCATTTTATTATCAAAGCCTACTCCTTTTATAGAATCCGAAAAATCTCCAAAAGTGTCATAAAAATAAAAGTTCTCTTTATCTATTTGGTTCTGATAAAAATCTTTCCCTATAAAGTAGCACACCATATTATCCTCTTTTATTAGCAAATCGACAATAGCTTTATGCTCTGCTAAACTTTCAATCCCCAACTCAAACATATCGCCAAGAACAGCAATTTTATTAGAATTATCTAATTGAAGGAAGTTTTCAATCGCTACCGCCATACTACTTGGATTCGCATTATAAGCATCCAAAATAATCTGATTTGTACCAATAGTCAATAATTGCGACCTATTATTCTCTGGGACATAACCTTCCAAAGCCTCTTTAATGGACAAATCATCAACTTCAAAGTATCTTCCTATAGTAATTGCAGCATTTAAATTATTAGCATTGTAAAGCCCAATTAAATGAGATGATATGACAATATTTGAATATCGTATTTCGACAAACGGATTAGCTTTAACAGAAGTAATACACACATCCGCATTATCTCTATTTATTCCAAAAGAAAACAATTTTATCTTTTTTGTTTTTTCAATTTGAATTGGATCTTCTAGGTTCACAAAAGCTAATTTGTCATTTTGGAACAAATAGTGATACATTTCACTTTTACCCTCTATCACACCTGCGACGCCTCCGAAACCTTCTAAATGCGCTTTGCCAAAATTCGTTATATAACCATAATCAGGTTTTGCGATTTCACAAAGAAATTCAATTTCTTTTTTATGATTAGCTCCCATTTCAACAATACCTATTTCCGTACCGGTACTAAAGGACAGCAACGTCAGCGGAACTCCAATATGATTATTAAGATTCCCAATCGTAGCTTTTGTCTTGTATTTCTTTGACAGAACGACTTGAATCAACTCTTTTGTTGTTGTTTTTCCGTTACTTCCAGTAAGTGCAATAATAGGCAGATTCAGATATTTTCTATGAAACTTTGCTAATTCTTGCAAAGCATCCAGACTGTCTTCAACCAAGATTGTCCTTTCATCGATAAAATAATTTTTATTGTCAATTATTACATAAGACGCTCCTTTTTCTAAAGCCTCTTTTGCAAATATATTGGCATCGAAGCGATCTCCTTTTATGGCAATAAAAAATGAATTTGACTCTATTTTACGCGTGTCAATTGAAACTGATTTACATTTCAAAAATAACCTATGAATTCCAGCTATATCCATTTAAAAACGATTAAAAAAAAAGCCCTAATGAAAGGGCTTTGATTACTATTTTATATAAAATTTAATTTCTTACAGATTTCTTTTTATCTGATTTTGGACCAACTCTAGACATTGCACATCTAAATCCGATATAATCAGTCGCCATATCCTGTGGAAAATATCTTCTTTGAGCAGGGTCTAACCAGTATGCTCTATCTCTCCAAGAACCCCCTTTATAAACTCTTACGTCATCATTTATCAAAGTTGTTCTTTTACTTGACCTATCATATTTTCTAACCATCGATCCCAAACTATCTGTTGTTACATTGTGCTTCGGCGAATTATACATTGATTTATCTCCTTTTTCTTTGTCGGTATCAGACTCAGAAGATCCAAAATCATAATATTTAGAAGATTGTTTATCACCATCTCTATAATTAATATTATTACTCTTATCAAAATTTTGTCTTAAATAAGTCTCATTCTCATCAACAGGAACCTGAGCAATTTGACCTGGAAAACTTCTTACTATAACTTTTCCGTTACTTAGAGTATCTTTTTTCATTGTCTCTAAAGTGACAATTTCTACTTTACCATCTGGACCAATTTTATTTTTAGTGTATCGGTTTCCTCTAAAATAATTAAAATCATTTGCTTCATTATCTATAATAGGTCTATAAACATCGGCTACCCATTCGGCTACATTTCCTGCCATATCATACAATCCAAAATCATTTGCTGGATATTTCTTAACTGCATTAGTTATGTCAGCTCCATCATCAGACCAGCCTGCAATTCCACCGTAATCTCCATTACCTTGCTTAAAGTTAGCTAATTGATCTCCCTTACTTTGTCTTTTCCCTGAACGAGTATAACTACCAGACCAAGGATATTTTTTCTGCCCTTTGTAAATATTGTACTCTCTCTGCCCCACATCAGCTGCAGCTGCGTATTCCCATTCTGCCTCTGTAGGCAGTCTATATTCTGGCAATATAAGACCTGATGAACGTTGTGCATATACATTTTTTTGTTCAGCTACGATTCCATCTTTTCCAGCTTTAGGACTTTTTCTAGCTCCTTTTCCTCCTTTTAAAACGATTTCTTCGTTTCCTCCGTAAGTCATTGTTGGAGCTTTCAAATATGTCTCAGTGCTGAAAGAACTTTCTGCAGAAACATCATTTGTTTTAGCATTCTTCTTCAAATATCCGTTTTGCTCTAGAATAGCTTCATTTACACGATCTGTTCTCCACTGACTAAACTCTACAGCTTGAATCCAATTTACACCAACTACTGGATAATTTGCATAAGCAGGGTGTCTTAGATAGTTATTGGTCATCGTTTCATTATAACCTAATCTATTTCTCCAGACCAAAGTATCAGGCGAAGCCCCTTCATAAATATATTTGTAACTTTCTTCACTAGGTGGAAACACATTTTTCAACCAATCTAAATATTCCAAATACATGAAGTTGGTAACCTCAGTTTCATCCATATAAAACGACTGTACATGCTGTTGTGTTGGAGTATTATTCCAATCATGCATAACATCATCTTGCACTTTACCCATAGTAAAAGTTCCACCCTCAACAAAAACTAATCCAGGTCCTGCAACTTGTTTTTTACTACTAGAAGCATTTTTACTATCTACATTCCAACCCGTGGCCCTTGATGCATTTTTTGAACTAGATTTTTTACTACAACTAGCAAAACCCACAATCATTGTTACTGATAGCATCAATCGCAAGGCTATAATTTTATTTACTTTCATACTCGTTTAAAGGTAATAATTTAAGTGACGCAATATAATAATTAACAATTAACCCGCAACACCGTTTTGAATAAATTTATTGTGATGATTCATATAAAATGAATTATACAAATCAAACGCAAATTTATACTATTTATTATTTATTTTCATACTAAAAGATATATTTTTACTTTATAAAACATTTACTATTCATGCAATTTAAGCAAAAACTACTATTTTATAGTTTATTACTACTTCCTTATCTATCAAATGCACAGACTGCAGGTGACGTAACTATTGACTGGATTGAAAAAACGGCAGTTTCTTTTGGAACATATAAAATCAATATCCCGCACTTTACTGGCAACAATTACCATTATGACCCGTCCGAAAAAAAAATAACATACACCCAAGAACTAACAACGCCTGCTCTAAACGACCAAACCAGTATCCAAATTACCAATGTAACCTATGAATCAATCGCTCCGTCTCAACTTGGGGATTTAGCCATTAAAAACATACCAAAAAAAATAGAATCCTCACTAAGAAATACGCAATCAAGAGGCATCTCTCAATCGTTTCTCAGCTTGTCTCCTATAGTCAAAGATGAATTCGGTTATAAAAGAATAAAATCCTTTTCTTATAACATCATTAACTCAACCTCAAAGATATTAAAATCAAATAAAGCCACAACTTCTATTTCCAACTCCGTTTTAGCCACAGGAGATTGGTATCGTTTTTACATTGAAAAATCTGGCGTTTATAAAATATCCAAAAGTTTTTTACAAGACTTAGGCATTAACTTGAATGCCATTGATCCTAAAAAAATAAAAATTTATGGAAATGGAGGGAAAATGCTCCCCCTGTCAAACAATATTTATTATCCTTCCGATTTAACCGAAAATGCAATACAAATTATTGGAGAAAACGACGGAAACTTTGACAACGAAGATTATATTTTATTCTACGCTGAAGGTCTTGACACCTACAATATCGAAAGTCAGACCTATAATAATCTATACGATACTAAGTCGTTTTACTACATCAATACTTCAGGAGTAGACGGAAAAAGAATTACAGAACTGAGTGAGCCCAAGGGCAGCAGCACATTAAATTTAAATACTTTTGACGACCATCAGTTCCATGAAAAAGATTTAAAAAATATTGCAAACCTAGGCAGACAGTGGTTTGGAGAATCATTTGACATCAGCCAAGATCAAGAATTTGAATTTAATTTTCCAAACATAGACATCACAACACCTGTCAAAATAAAAGCGACAGCCGCTTCTGCAGCTTACACCTTAACTTCTTTTCAGATTACTTCTAACGGCCAAACTATTGGCTCCATATCCTTTCCTGCAATAAATACAAATTCAGACACTGAATTTAATGTTGGCTCTCTACCTGGCAACACCTCCTTTAATGGATCCGAAACTGTAAAAATAAAATTAAGCTATAATAACAATGGCGTACCGGGTTCAAAGGGTTTTTTGGACAAAATCGAACTCATAGCCAAAAGAAAACTTCAAGGATATGGAAAACAATTTAACTTTCAATATGATGCTTCAATTGCTAACTTCGGCATTGTAAATTACATTCTGTCTAGCGCAGAAAAAATTAGTCAGGTGTGGGATATTACAGACCTATATAATGTAAGCAAATTTGAGAACACAAATCAACCCACTTTTTCTTTCAAAGCAAATTTAGGCGAACTCCGAAAATATGTCGCAATCGATGCCTCAGATTATTACACACCATTAAAAGATAGCAAACCTAAAGTCGCTAATCAAAACATTAAAGGTTCTATTTTCAAAAACAAACAAGCTCAATTTGAAGATATTGACTATGTAATTATCACTCCTAATTCTTTATACATTCAAGCTGAAAAATTAGCCAATTTCCACCGAATCTACTCCAAACTGAATGTCAAAGTAATTACGACCGAATCAATATACCCCGAATTTTCCTCTGGAAAGCAAGATATAGCAGCCATTAGAAACTGCATCAAATATATTTATGAAAATGCCTCTACCACGGAAAAAAGAATAAAGTACGTGAATTTGTTTGGGGACGCTTCCTATGATTATAAAAACCGAATCGCAAACAACACTAACATTATACCTATATATCATGCCCTTAATAGCCAAACAACAGGAGAAGCTTCATTTGCATCCGATGATTTTTACGGCTTGATGGATAGTACCGAAGGAAATATCATCTCTTTTTTTGGCGGTATTGATATTGCTGTTGGAAGAATGATTGTAAACAATCCGCAGCAGGCAGAAGAAATGGTAAACAAAGTCATTGAATACCATGATATAAAATCATTTGGAAGTTGGAGAAACAATTTCGTAATGATTAGCGATGATTCAGACATAACCTCTGATTCCAATTTACAAAGTAGACAAAATAAATTAGCCGATATAATCACAACTCAAAAACCCTTTTTTAACATTAATAAAATCCTTTTGGATTCCTATGTTCAAGAAGCATCTGCAGGAGGTTTCCGATATCCAAAAGCAAGAACAGATCTATTTAATGCATTCGAAAAAGGCGCTTTGGTTTTCAATTATTTGGGACATGGAGGCGAAGACGGTTTATCATCTGAAAGAATTTGGGAAAAATCGGATGGACAAAATTTAAATAACCAATACAAATACCCCTTATTCATAACAATCACCTGCGAATTCTCCCGTTTTGACAATCCGTCGAGACCTACAGCCGGTGAATATACCTATTGGAATCCAAAAGGTGGTGCTATTGCTATGATCACAACAATTCGATCAATAGGTCAATTTAGCGCTGAAAATTTCAATGATGTATTATCTGAGAAGCTATTCTCATTTGGCTCAAGCCAATACACCTCAATCGCCGAGGCTCTACGAATATCAAAAAACAGCAATCCAAATAGCGCCACAAATGTCGTTTTTTATTTAGGTGATCCCGCATTAATTCTAGCGATACCAAAGCCAAAAATAAAACTTACAAAAGTAAATGACATTCCAGTGTCGCAAACTACAGATGAATTCAAATCATTGGCTCGCATGAAAGTGAGTGGTGAAATAACCGATGAAAATGATGTGCTTCTAGCTAATTATAATGGCACACTGTCCTCTACCATATTTGATAAAATTATTCCAAGGACAACATTAAATAATGACAATAATAGTCCCTCAATAAATTTCAACACCATTGGCGAAACTATTTTTAGAGGAAATGCTTCTATAACAAACGGTTTGTTTGAATTCAGTTTTGTAGTCCCTCGAGATATTCGAATTCCTGTAGCTAATGGAAAAATAAGTTTTTATGCTAAAAAGGAGCAGACATTAGAAAATGAAACCGGCTTTGATAGTACCATTCAAATAGGCGGAATTAATGAAAATGCGGCGCAAGACAATATTAGCCCAAAAGTGAAGTTATATATGAATGACGAAACATTTGTTTCTGGCGGAACAACAAATGCATCCCCGTTTCTACTTGCTTTTCTCGAAGATGAAAATGGAATCAATACAGCTAGCGGAATAGGACATGATATTGTAGCAATTTTAGACGGAAATGTAAGCAATCCGTATGTTTTAAATGATTATTATCAAACCAATCTTGACGATTATACTAAGGGAAGCCTTCGCTTTCCTCTTCGTAATTTAGCCATTGGCCTGCATACTATTACATTTAAGGCATGGGACGTATATAACAATCCTATAACTATTGAAATCCAGTTCGTGGTAGTTGGCGACGAAACAATAACTTTAACACATGTACTAAACTATCCTAATCCATTTGTTAATTATACTGAATTTTGGTTTACACATAACAGGCCTTATGAACCTTTAATGGTGCAAATACAAGTTATGACAATAACAGGTAAAGTAGTTTGGGCAAAAAATCAAATCATTTCAACCGAAGGTTTTTTGTCAAAAGAGATTACATGGGATGGTAAAGATGATTTTGGAAATAAAATCGGAAAAGGAGTATATATCTACAAACTAACCGTCAAATCTACCATGACCAATAAAAGAGCAGAAAAGTTTGAAAAACTTGTAATACTTTAATAAAATACTATATTTGTTCAATGAATTTTAATGAAAAAATGAAAAAATTAATACTTTTCACAAGCTGCATACTCGTTTTTTCTTATGCAAACGCTCAAGATAGGGTAATTACCACTGCTGTTCCCTTTCTATTAGTCTCGGCCGATGCGAGAGCCGCAGGTATGGCAGATATAGGAGTCGCAACTTCGGCAGATGCTTTTTCGCAACAATGGAATCCAGCAAAATATGCCTTTGCAACTGACAAACAAGGAGTTTCCGTAAGTTTTACTCCCTATCTTACAGATCTAGCAAATGACATCTCTTTAGGTCAATTAACATATTACAATAAAATAAGTGATCGAAATGCTTTTGCAGCAAGTATTCGCTATTTTGGTTTTGGTGAAATCGAATTACGTGACAATCCAAATGACCCTGCGAGAATAGTTTCTCCAAACGAATTTGCTATTGACGGTTCTTATTCCTTGAAATTAAGCGAAAAATTCTCCATGGCAGTTGCCGGAAGATATATTCGTTCAAATTTAAAAGTGGCTACCGATAACGCAGATGCCTCAGCAGCGAGTTCATTTGCAATCGATGTGGCAGGATTTTATCAATCAGAAGAAATAGCATACAGTGAGTTTAATGGAAGATGGAGAGCTGGATTTAACATTCAGAATTTAGGCCCAAAAATTAGTTATGACAACGACAATATAAGCACTAATTTTTTGCCGGCAAATTTAAAACTCGGAACGGGATTTGACTTTATTTTGGACGACTACAATAAAGTAGCAGTCAATGTTGAATTCAATAAACTATTAGTTCCTACTCCTCAAAACCCAGATTTAAATGGGGACGGGACGATTACTCCTGAAGAAAGAGCGCAAAACACAGATAATTATCGTTCTATTGGCTGGGTTTCCGGTGTGTTTAAATCATTTGGAGATGCGCCAGACGGTCTTAGCGAAGAAACCAAAGAAGTGACTTATGCTGTAGGAGCTGAATATTCATATCAGGACTCTTTTGCTATGCGTTTAGGTTACTTCCATGAAAGTCCCCTAAAAGGTGCTAGAAAATATTTCTCTATGGGAGCAGGCTTTAAATACAATGTCGTTAAAGTAGATGTCTCTTACTTGTTTTCAGCTTCAAAAGTTAAAAATCCTTTAGAAAACACATTACGTTTCTCTCTAACTTTTAATTTTGGAGATAAATACGATGAATATTAGCTATATATAAAATCTAAATTAACAATCCAAACTTCAAAACCATGAAATTTGGATTTTTTTTCCTCAAAAAACAATGAAAAAAATTACTATTACCAGCCAATTTTCGGCTTATAACTCACTTCAAGAATTACCAAGTGACATCCAGAATTTAATGGAACAAGCGGTGGGCGTTAGAAAAAATGCCTATGCGCCCTATTCAAAATTTCGCGTCGGTGCCGCGCTATTATTAGACAATGGACAAACTGTTTTAGGTTCCAACCAAGAGAATGCAGCCTACCCGTCAGGCCTATGCGCTGAACGTGTTGCTATTTTTCATGCAGGAGCCATTTATCCTGAAGCAAAAATTTTAAAAATGGCGATTACCGCAGCTTCAGATTCAAATAAAACAATAGCCCCAATACCTCCTTGTGGTGCTTGCAGGCAATCAATAGCAGAGTATGAAATTCGGCAAGAAAATCCAATAGAAATTTATTTTATGGGAGAAACAGGTGATATCTACAAATCAGACTCGCTAAAAAACTTGCTACCTTTTATGTTCGACAAAAAATTCTTGTAAAAAAAACAAAAAGAAGCCTTTTAATTTTACTCCTTAGATGGAATGTCTTATTTTTGCGATTCGCAAATTCGTGTGAGGAGACTATTTTGCGTTATAGGTACTAGTTGATAACACAATAAAAACTTTAGCAAAAGAACAATTGAGATGAAAGAAGTTACAAAAGAGGTTTATTTAAAGTGGTATGAAGATATGCTCCTTTGGAGAAAGTTTGAAGACAAACTCGCAGCATTATACATACAACAAAAAGTCAGAGGATTTTTGCATCTATACAATGGTCAAGAAGCCGTACTTGCTGGTGCATTGCACGCAATGGACTTGACAAAAGATAAAATGATTACTGCATACAGAAATCACGTTCAACCAATCGGAATGGGTGTAGACCCAAGACGTGTAATGGCTGAACTTTTAGGAAAAGTTACTGGAACATCTAAAGGAATGGGTGGCTCTATGCACATTTTTTCAAAAGAACACCGTTTTTATGGTGGACACGGAATTGTAGGTGGACAAATTCCTGTAGGAGCAGGATTAGCTTTTGCAGATAAATATTTTGAAACAGGCGGAGTAACCATGACCTATTTTGGTGATGGAGCTGCTCGACAAGGGTCACTTCACGAAGCTTTTAACATGGCCATGTTGTGGAAATTACCAGTTGTTTTTATCGTTGAAAATAACGGTTATGCAATGGGAACTTCTGTAGAAAGAACAGCCAACCACACGGATATATGGAAACTAGGCTTAGGCTACGAGATGCCTTGCGGTCCTGTTGACGGAATGAATCCTGTAAAAGTAGCGGAAGCAATGACAGAAGCTATCGATCGAGCAAGACGTGGAGATGGACCAACATTTCTAGAAATGAAAACATATCGTTACAGAGGACACTCAATGTCTGACGCTCAACTATACCGTTCTAAAGACGAAGTAGAAGAGTATAAAAAAATTGATCCAATTACCCAAGTTTTAGACTTAATAAAAGATCAAAATTATGCTACAGAAGAAGAAATTGCAGCAATTGATCAAAGGGTAAAAGATTTAGTTCAAGAGTGTGTTGATTTTGCTGAAGAATCTGATTACCCACCAGTGCAACAACTTTACGATGTAGTATACGAACAAGAAAATTATCCATTCATACCTCATAAACTATAAATCAATTATGGCAACAATTATTACAATGCCTCGTTTGAGCGATACTATGACGGAAGGAACGGTAGCGACTTGGCTTAAAAAAGTAGGAGATAAAATTAGTGAAGGAGATATCCTAGCTGAAATTGAAACCGACAAAGCAACAATGGAATTTGAATCCTTTAATGAAGGTACTCTATTATATATAGGAATCCCAGCAGGAGAATCAGCACCCGTAGATTCTTTACTTGCTATTATAGGAAAAGAAGGTGAAGATGTCGCTGCTTTAATAGCAGAACAATCAGCCCCTAACACAGAAGTAGTTAAAACTGAAAATGATTCAGCTCCCACTGAAACTATAAAGGAAGAAAAAGATACCCCCCCAGTAACAGCCTCTTTACCAAAAGGAGTTGTTGTTGTTACCATGCCACGTTTAAGCGATACCATGACCGAAGGTACTGTAGCTACTTGGTTAAAAAAGGTGGGCGACAAAGTTAGTGAAGGTGATATCCTTGCTGAAATCGAGACCGATAAAGCAACTATGGAATTTGAATCTTTCAATGAAGGTACTTTATTATATATAGGTATTCAAGAAGGAAACGCAGCTCCTGTAGACAGTTTACTGGCTATTATAGGCCCTGAAGGAACAGACATAACCGGTATTGCTGAAAACTACAGTAATGAAGGTCAGGCTAAATCTACAGAACCAACTGAAGAAACTAAATCGGCACCAGCTGATGCGGTAACACCAGTTACTCAAGAAGCTTCAACTGACGGACAACGAATTTTAGCATCGCCATTAGCAAAGAAAATTGCAAGTGACAAAGGAATTCAATTAAATCAAGTGAAAGGTTCAGGTGAAAACGGACGTATCGTGAAAAGTGATATTGAAAATTTCACTCCAGCTGCACCAACTAGCACAGTAACTGCTGAAACTTCTGTGACTGCAAAAGCACCAACTACCGTTGCCGCTGCGCCAAAAGTATTTGTTCCTGCGGGAGAAGTATTTACAGAAGAGATTAAGAATTCGCAAATGCGAAAAATCATAGCCAAGCGATTGGCAGAGTCTTTATTTACAGCGCCTCATTACAACTTAACTATCGAAGTTACAATGGATGATGCAATGAAATCTAGAGCTATAATCAATAGTATTCCTGATACAAAAGTTTCTTTTAATGACATGGTCATCAAAGCATGTGCTATGGCATTAAAAAAACATCCAAAGGTGAACTCTCAGTGGAAAGAAGAAGCAATTACAATCAACCATCATGTTAATATTGGTGTTGCTGTAGCTGTAGAAGATGGATTAGTTGTTCCTGTATTGAAATTTACAGATGCAATGAGTCTATCTCAAATTGGCGGAAGCGTAAGAGATCTTGCCGGAAGAGCCAAAAACAAAAAACTACTACCAACCGAAATGGAAGGAAGTACTTTTACTGTTTCTAACTTAGGAATGTTTGGTATTGTAGAATTCAATTCTATCATCAACCAACCTAATTCTGCTATCCTATCAGTAGGAGCTATTGTAGAGAAACCAGTGGTTAAAAATGGCCAAATCGTCGTAGGAAACACCATGATGTTATCTCTAGCTTGTGACCACCGTACTATCGATGGAGCAACTGGAGCACAGTTCTTACAAACATTAAAACAATACATAGAAAACCCAGTTACGATGCTTGCCTAATTACTGATTTTATATAAAACCAAAACCCGTCTAGTTTAGCACTTGACGGGTTTTTTGTTTTTATAACACCAAAGTAAAACCCATGACCGATCACATTAAACACCCAAAACAGCAGCTTAATTAACTGAAAATATGTTAGTTATAATAATAAAAGTAGGATTAAATCATTTTTTATGTAAATTTGAATTTAAATAGGAATAAGAAAAACTACAAAAAAATACAACCAAAAATAGGCTATTAAAATATCCTTTTCTTTACGAAACGGTTCTTTTCAAGAATTCTCTTTTGTGCTTTTTTGTAAAACTATAAATGCTGAAGATTGCGAGTCCTCTTACATTCATCACACTGCCGCTACTGATTGAATGTAAAACAATCTACAATCCATGTTGTTGATTTTAATGCATATTAACTATACTCAATTACAAAACTTATGAAAAAGTTATTTGACAAGTTTTTATCCGAAACGTTCAGGGAACAAACAGAACGTATAATAATAGGCATTGCGATAATCAGCTATTTAATACATCTACTGATTATTTTTCTAGTAAACCAAGACATTATTCACATTGCTAGCAAACTGACAAAAAATCCCATCTCTGCCGTTTATACACCATTTTCGTTCATTCTAGTTTATGAAGTGTTTTTACTTGTTTTTTACCTACCAAGTTCCACCTCAAAATACATAGGGAAGCAGTATGAAATCATAACACTGATTGTAATACGAAGAATCTTCAAAGATATTGGTCACATCGAAGTGTCCACAGGATGGTTTAAGCTCGAAAATGACTTGCAGTTCCTTTATGACGTTATTACCACAATACTTTTGTTTTTTTTAATTCAACTATTTTATAAAAAAATAAAAAAACAAGAAAGCGATGACACTACAAGAACGGCTAAAGAGAAAATCCGAATGGAAAAATTCATCAAATTAAAAAAAACCATAGCAACTACTCTTATTCCCGTATTGATTATTATGGCTTTGTACTCGTTTAGTAACTGGTTGATCGCTTCAATGGAACAGAACGTCGCTCCAGTAAACTCCTTTAAAAACATCAATAATATATTCTTTGATAATTTTTTCATGTTATTAATCATGATTGATGTACTACTACTGTTATTCTCATTCTTTCACTCTGACAAGTTTCACCAAATCATAAGAAATTCGGGATTTGTAATTTCTACTATGTTAATAAAATTATCCTTTTCGATGGAAGGACTAGTAAATAACGTATTAATCGTTGGCGCCGTACTTTTTGGGTTACTCATCCTCATCATACATAACTCCTATAAAAACAGCGCCATTCCGGATCATTAATACTCGCTAAACTTATTAACCTTTAGTAACTAATACAGGTGAATAGTTATAGACGCAATTGCAAGGAAGTACTACTGACTGGGACTCATCGACTCCTAGGCTCTGCGACGAACAAAATTATTACAACAATCAATCAAAATTTGCTTATCTAAGTGAAGGAGTTATTCGAAGAATACAAATCGTTAAAACGGGCTATTATTTGCACTAATCGTGGTGGCAAATTTATAATTATTTCTTTCTATTCTTCTCCTCAATCCACTTGGACATGTACATCGTACTTTTCAGAGTATGATGTTGCAGCAATGACCCCATAAAATTATTCACACGATGCTCTTGTAAATTAGCTTGTAGCCATTTTATTTTCTTCATAAAATCACCCTCAAACAATCCTCTTAAATACCGGTGATTTATTATTTCAACTCCGTTTTTTTGAGCTTGAAGCCAAAGTTTTTCATCTTGATATAACAGTACCGCTTCATTTGCAAAAATTTCAGGATTATCCGCTATAAAACCATTCCAATCCAAATCGCCATGCATCGATTCTGCTCCAATAAAGGTAGTAACGCTAGGAGTTCCACAGTGCATCGCTTCTAATAGTTTTCCCTTTATACCAGCCCCAAAACGCAAAGGCGCCAGCACTACTCGAGCTTCTTGTACCACGGCACTCGCATTAGCAGCGCGCCCCTTTACTAAAAAACCTTCCTTGACATTATTGAGTTGCAACACTTTTTGCGACGGATAAGCGCCATAAATATGTACAACAGCCTCAGGCAACTGCTTTTTTATAAGAGGCCATATCGTTTCTTTTAAATATTGAACCGCATTCCAATTAGGTTCATGGAGAAAATTACCAATGAAAACAAAATTATTCCTTTCATCAAATAAAGGCAATTTATCTATGTCAGCATTAGATATTTCTTCCAATAAAAAAGGCAAATACAACAATAGCGAACTATCAATTTTAAATATTTCTGTAAGCAATTGCATTTCATATTCTGAAATAATCAAAGACAAATCGCAACGCAATATACTAGCTATTTCTCTTTTGGCTACAGCTTCCACAAACAAATCAGCTTCCACAAAAGGTCTTTTCTCTTTAAATGCTTTCTGACGTGCTACTCGTAAACAATGAAAATCTTCAGTATCTAATAAGCGTAAGGCTTCTGGACAGTTTTCGTTTACACGCCAACCAAACTGCTCTTCCATCATAAACCGATCAAACAACACCACCGATGGATTTAGGTCTTTTACGAAGCCATCAAAACTCGAGCAATTTAAAGTAATCGTTTTTTTATCTACTCCTACTAATTCAAGGTTAACCATAAAATCACTATCCATCGCAGGACTTGCAAATGTTATAGCATATTCCTCCACTTTAAAAAGAGAAATCAACTGTAACATTCTAGTTCCCGCGGCAGAAGAATTAGGTTCTGGCCACACACTGCCTATTATTAAGAGCTTTTTAACCTTATCCATCTTTGTATTTAATTTCAGTTACAAAATAATACAATTTAGAGCTCTAAACTATCATTTAACCAAGAAATCAGAAAGAAAACACTAATTTTGCATTAATTAAATAATATACCATGTTAGGATTAAAATTAGCAACAGACCCGAGATGGGTAAATATAGTCGAATCAAATATTGAAGAGATATTGACAGACCATGCCTGGTGTGAACAAAAAGCAGCTTCAAATGCAATAAGCCTTGTTACTTATAATTCAGAATTAGAAGAGTTAGTAACCGAGCTATTAGTTATTGCCCGTGAAGAGCTAGAACATCTCCAAATGGTACATGATTTAATAAAAAGCAAAGGTCTGACGCTAGGTAGAGAGCGCAAAGACCATTATGTAAATGAACTTTTTAAATTTATGAAAAAAGACGGCAGTAGAAAAGATGCTTTATGCGACCGTTTACTATTTTCGGCGATGATTGAAGCCCGAAGCTGTGAGCGATTCAAGGTACTGTCAGAAAATATAAAAGACCCTGAATTAGCAAAATTCTATAGAGATTTAATGATTTCTGAAGCAGGGCATTACACCACTTTCTTAGGCTTTGCCCGAAAATATGCTGACAATGTTGATGTAGACAAACGTTGGCAAGAATGGATTGATTTTGAAACATCTATTATTGTAAACTACGGCAAAAACGAATCTGTTCACGGATAGTCAATATAAAAAAAGGGATATCTATCGATAATCCCTTTTTTTTGTTCGATCATAATTTTATGATTTGTTTTCTTTATTATAAACTCCTATAAATTTTTAATTACAAATTCACTGCGCCTATTCAACTCGTGCTGTTCTTCCGTACAAGATTCACTCGGCTCGCATTTATTAATTTGAACACTTTCACCGTATCCTTTGGCAATAATTCTCTTACTGGAAATTCCTTGGCTTACGAAATATTCTTTTGTTGATTGCGCTCTATTGGATGAAAGCTTCAAGTTATAATGATTATTTCCGCGGTTATCCGTATGCGAACCAATCTCTATAACCATATCAGGATATTTCTTCATTAATTCAATCACGCGATTTAAGATTGGTTTTGATTCTCTACGAATATACCATAAATCATAATCGAAATAGATGGGATCCGTTTTCACTATTAAACGACCATTATCTTTTACCACATCTTTTTCGGTCGCAATTATATTATCCAGTTTTTCTTTCTTCTTATTTTGGGCATCTACAATTGCTTTTTCAGCTGCAATTTGTTTGTCTTTCTTAACTTTTTCAACTAACGCTACTTCTTCTTTTTTCTTTTGCTCAAGCAAAACTAGATGCTGCTTTTCCTTCTCTTCAAGCGCAAAATGCTCCTCTTTTCTTATCGCTTCCATAGATTTTAAAGACATCGAAGCATCATTTGTTTTCTTTCGTTCTTTTTGAAGTTGAAAAAACTTTGAATCCTTTGTATAATCTTCTTTAGATGCTAATACAAAGTAGGCTGTTTCACAAGTCACCGTGAAACTGAATTTTCCGTCTTCTGCTGTTGTAAAGTATTCAATTTCGATCTTATCGCCGTTTTGTAAGCGAACTAAAGTATTACCTAAAGGAAGATTTGTATCCACATCAGTTATAATTCCTGCAATAAACTGCATACAATCTTCGATAAGTAGTGGTTTTATTTCTTTCAGCTGATATATATCATCGTTCCCTTTTCCACCAATCCTGTTAGAAGAGAAATAACCCTCTTTATTATCGGAATCAATAGTAAAAGAAAAATCATCATAACCGGAATTTACCGGCAAACCTACATTTAATGGTTTAGAAAACTCATTCGACTGTATTTCCGACACAAAGACATCCAATGATCCAAATCCAGCATGTCCATTAGAAGAAAAATACAATTTGCTATCTTTTGATATGAAAGGAAACTGCTCTTTTTTACTGGTATTAATTTTAACCCCCAAGTTTATTGGAACTCCATAGTCCTCACCATTGATAGCAACGCTAAAAATATCAAAAGAGCCTAACGTACCAGGCATATCTGATGCAAAATACAATATTTTTTCGTCACTACTAAGTGCTGGATGTTCCACCGAATAATCATCACTATTAAAAGGAAGTGAAACTACATTTGTCCATTTATTATCCACCAGTTCAGCCTTAAAAATTTGTAGGTTTGACACTCTATTTTTGTTTTTACCTCTTCTCCCTTTTTTATAATTATTTCTAGTAAAATATATTGTATTTCCATCTTTAGTAAAAACAGGATTTGATTCATGCATAGAGGTATTTAATTCCTTAGAAAAATAATCTACAATAGAATCACTAGAATTGATATTAATTAAAGGGATTTTCATCAACTCAAGGTACTGTTCGTTATTCCACTTGTATACTTTATCAAACAAACCATGCTTCGTTTTGACCCCAGAAAAAATTAAGCTTTCACCTTGTTTAACAGCTCCAAATTCAGAATTAACCGTATTTATCGCCAAATTTTTAATTTCAAATCTATTATCCAATACAGATACATTTCCAAGTTCCTTGTTTTCTTTTTCTAATTTAGATAAGGCTTGGATGTTATTTGAACTAATAAAATAATCCTTAAGAACCTGATTTGATTCTTCGTAATTTCCTGTTGCCTTCAAGGTTTGTGAATACCTAAAATAATATTCTTCTTCAAGATCTTTATTAAATCTAGCAAGCAAAACCCGATACTGCCTTTGTGCATTAGGATAATCATTGGTATAATAATAACAATCCGCTAAGTTTTTAACCACTTCAAAAGAGCTGTTTTCTAGAAGAATATTTTCATACAAAGGAATTGCTTCGCTATAAAAGGTTTTTTCAAAAAAGCGTTTGGCCCTTTTTAAATCTTGAGATTGGGCATTTATAAGCTGTATTGAACAGACAATTATAATTAGGAGTATTCTTTTCATGTTTACTTTTTTAGAAGAATCTTGGTGATTTATCATATCCTTTACTTAATAAATCTAGATTAAATAATATAAAAATTTCATGTGTTCCGGAGTTAAACTGTCCAAGATTAGAAATCGTATAATCATATGCGTATCCAACTCTAATACTTGGAGTTGCTTTTACATTCATCAATGCACTTACGGCATCGCCTACTCTATAAGCAGCACCAAACTCGAATCTATCATTATACAAAACATTGCCAGAAATATCTAAAGTGACTGGAGCTCCTTTGATAAATTTTGACATAAATGCCGGTTTTAATTTAAATGAATCCGATAATCTAAAAACATAACCTCCGGTAAAAAAGGAATGAATTTTTTCTGAACCAAAAGCATTAATTCCAGAACGCTCCTCAATATGTTTAGAAGAAAACAAATTTGGCGCAGATAAACCTATATAATATTTATCCGTGAAGTAAAATGCTCCAATACCAACATTAGGGAATATTGCATTTACGTTTTCCGAGAAAGCAAGATCCGTACTAGCATTCCCACTCTCAAAAACAAAACCATTAAAATTAGTTTTAAAAGAGGTAAGACCAGCTTTCAATCCAAGAGAAAGTCTGTGTGAATTATTTAATCGGAGCACGTATGCAAAATCTGCAAAAAACTTATCTTCCTTTTTTGCACCATCTCCAATATCATCAGAAACCAATGAAAACCCCACCTCTACTTTTTTGTTGACAGGCATGTGCGCAAAAAGTGTCATAGTTTTTGGAGCCCCAATTGCACCAACCCACTGTGTTCTGTAGAGTATTCCTAGGTCTAACATAGATTGCATTCCCGTTGCATAGGCAGGATTTACCGTGCTCATGTTATACATATAGTGAGTATATTGCGCATCTTGTTGCGCCGTCACATTTATTATAAAAAATAAAAAACTTACAAATAGTATTGTTTTTTTCATTTGAAATTAAGTTTAAAGTAAGGAATGCTGACTACCTATTCAAGTAAAGTTGCCCTTGTTTTGGTGCTTTATTACCTTTATTATGATTGATTATATAAAAATAAACGCCGTTCGGAGCTACTCCATCAATGCCAATTTTGAAATCAGAATTTTTACCATCCCATTCCAATTTGTTTTTATTACCACTAAACAAAAGATTTCCATATCTACTGTAAATATCTAAGGTGAAATTTGGATAAATAAACTCGATGTTTCGAATTCTGAAACTGTCATTTACCCCATCACCGTTTGGTGAAAAACCATCAGGAATAAAAAATTCAGGAGTGACATCACAATTAGTAAGCGATACAGTCACCTCCACAACATCCGAATAACATGTTGTGGAACTTGAATAGCTAAAGCCGTAATAGGCAGCCCCCTCTTTAAGCAAAGCTGTCGTGGCTAATTTATTCCCATTTACAGCAGCGTCATACCATTCAATCGTTCCACTTGCTGTCGTAATAGCCGTCAAACTATTTACAGTGGGTTTATCCAAACCACAAAAATTTAATGGGTCTTGAACTAAAACCGGCGTACCTAATTCATTTACTCTAACATTAAGTACTGCTCTTCCAGATTCACACTTAGTAACCACATTCACTTCCTTAACATAATAATTTTTTGTTACCAAAAGGGTATTGTTATTTAATGCAGTCGTACTTGTTAACGAATCAAACCATTGGTATTGGGTTCCCTTTGGTACTAAATTGGCAATAGTCGCCTTATCATTTTTGCAAAATTGTTGGTCATCTACAATTGGTAAATTTGGAATTGTATTAATCGTGAAACTCTTTGAGCCAATATTTATTATGGCTCCACAACCGTTTGTATTATCGATAATATCCGTAAGAACCAAAGTTGTGATCCCAGTACTTATTAATAACGCCGATGGTATGGCAAAACTAGCAGCACCAGAGTTAACTTCTACCGTTACCGTTTCATTGAGCGCTGTATTCGCTCCCGTAAGATTATAGCTTAAAGTAATATTCGTTAAAATTCCTAATCCGGATAGCAGCACTGAAACGGGTTGGTTCTCACAGACATCTTTTACGTCCAAGACAAGTCTTGAAACATCCGGTAATGGATTAACAACGAATATTTTAGATAAAGTTGATGTATTAGTACACCCAGTTGTTAGATTTGTAATTTTTTTAACTGCGAATGTCGTGTCTCCGTCAATAGCAATCAACCCAAATGGAATTAGAATATCACCTACTACGCCGTTTATAACCTTAAAATTCGCTTGCTGTGCAATAGCACTGTTTTTTCCTGATAAATTATAAATTATACTGTAATTCCCATCTGCTAAATTGATGTTACCCGAAATTATAACCTTTGCGCTTTCTCCTTTACAAATAGCATTAATAATTAAAGTACCACTATTAATTCTCGGCATTGGATTTATATGTAACATATCAGAAATAAGGCCTATGACATTGTTACAAAGACCAAGACCTCCCACTTTCACAATATCAGTTATAGTGACAGTATAATCGTCAACTTGTGGAAAATTAAGTCGATTTATATCAAAAGTCAAAACACCATTAGCAAAACTGGCAGTTACCGAATCCGATACTGTAGATGAAGTCCCACCAATTTTATAAGACACAAGATAATTACCATCCGGAATACCTTGATTTCCTTCACTTAAAACAGCTTTATATGTTGCTGTAGCGATATCCATTTCACAAATATCAGAATTTACAACCAGATTGGCTCCTGTAAAATCAAGTTGCTTCTCTATTAAAATACTTACAGTACTTGTTTTCTCGTTACAAATAGTGTTATCTGCACCTATTGGTTTAACGGTATAGACAAAATTATAGACTCCCGCTCCTAAAGTACTATAAATATGCTGTACATCAACTGTAGAATCGCTAACTCCTGCTAATTCAGAAGTTGAAAATTCCTTCCAAAGACCATTAGGATCTTCTCCAGTTAACAAATCAAATAAGTTTAAATTACTATATGCCATTAAATTATCTGAACATATCTTTAAATCAGTAGGAACACCAGGTTCTGGAGCACGCTTAACAGTCACAAGTATCGTAGAAGACTTAGACGAACAAGCACCTATTGCAGGCATAGTATAGGTGAAGTAATGTGGCCCCAATCCAGCAACAGTAGCATTAAGATAATTTCCGCTTATTGCACCTGTACCATCATCGTCATGCCAAATTCCGTTCGATTGTGGACTTAGAAAATCACCTTTAAAACCTAGAAACAAATTAAAGGTTTCATTATCGCTACAAGCTGGAACTCCTAGGTTTGAAACTCCAGCATATCCCCCAACAGTTACGAAAACGGTAGTTGGAGAACTACCCACTGCAGCATATGTATAACTAAAAATACCTGAAAGTCCTATTGCTTGAACGTCTAAAATACCAGTAACTGGGTTCAAGCCTCCGGTAAAGGAATCGTCATTCCAAATTCCACCCGGAATATAAGATACTAATGCGCAAAAAAGATTAACCGTTTTACTACTGAAATCAGAAACGTTACAAACAACAATGCTATTATTGGTTGGGTCACACTGCGCAGAAGCATTAGATCTAGATAAAAATAACCCTAAGATAATAATAAAATGTAAAAATCTGAGTTTTGGCGGGAAAGGTAGTTTTAAAGCCATAAATATTTCTTTAGTTTAATTCAAAAATACATTATTTATTGTACTAATTATTTTAATTAGCAGAAATAATGGATCAAGACAAAATGTTGTGGGGAAATATTAAAATCTTGATATTTGTGTTTCCAAATTATACCAAATGCAA
>NZ_JBZXDY010000039.1:0-23598 GCF_058725285.1 Flavobacterium sp. DW-iso2
TGCGAGTAATATGCAGATATACCTGATGTCCCCGAATAGGAAAATCCTGAACTGTAATTTCATCAAAGAAGCCTTTTTATACTAATTCAAGGGTATCAAACTCTTTTGGAGGCTTTATTTTCTCATCAAAATATAGGTGCAATATTTCTTCTGTGTTATTAGCAGAAACTACCTCAAAGTGGTTAACTAAAAAATCAGGTAGCATGAATTTCAAAAGGTCTATTGAGGTCATCACAAATTGCTAGATCGACAAATTTTTAAATTTTTTCCGAAATTTCTTCCTCAGGTTTCGTTGTTGAATCGTTTTTATCAAGACAATCCCCAGTGAGTATTATTTTTTATTGTAATTGAAGGAACTGCAGTTGTTTTTAAATTTTATAAGTCTCTATAGGGTAATCTCAGACTTGGTTTTTGTTAAATCAGAGGCTGGAGAAGGAAATTTTGTCTTATAAGTCCTTTTTGTGTTGTAAAATGCTGATGTTAGGTTTGTTTTGGTAGCAATAATGCCAGCGAAAAGTGGAGCTCTGTTATCACATTTTTCAGAGTTAAAAGAAAATCGATAATCGGTTGCTGAACTCATCAAGTGGCATAAAGAGTATTTGAAATCTGCGCGACCTTCGGGAACACAGAAGAACGATTTTACTATTCACATGTATGGTTTTATTTTTCTAGAGCAAAAGCGTAAACATAAGGCGAATGATAGGTTCTTGACATAATTGAATTATAGATTTAATGTAAGGATCTTCCATAAAAAGTAAGCGGTATATTTATTGCGAACATGTATTTTTTTGAGAAAAACAAAATTTAACGAACGTTCGCTTGTTTTATTAAAAACTTTATTATACTATTGTACTATAAATATATAAGTACTATGGAAAGCACGCTATTAAGACAATCGAAAATTAACTTTTCTAAAGAGGTAACTAATTACTATCCAGAAATTCTAACTGATGAAGCGCTAGCATTTATTGTTGCGCTGCATGAGAAATTTAATGCTGAGAGATTGCAGCTATTAGAACGTAGAGTTGTACAACAAACAATTTTTGATAGCGGAAAGTTTCCAGAGTTTCCAAAAGAAACTGCAGCTATAAGAGATGGAAATTGGACCGCAGGTGCAATTCCGCAAGATCTGCAGGATAGGCGTGTAGAAATTACTGGTCCTGTTGAGCGAAAAATGATTGTCAATGCTTTAAATTCTGGAGCCAAAACATTTATGGCGGATTTAGAAGATAGTAATGCTCCTAGTTGGAAAAATACTATTGAAGGACAACAAAATTTAATAGATGCTAATAGAAAAACAATTTCCTTAGTTGATATAAAACGTAATAAATCGTACACACTAAATCAAGAGACGGCTGTTTTACTTGTTAGGCCAAGAGGTCTGCATTTAGACGAAAGACACATTATAATTAACAATGAACGAGCTTCTGGAAGTTTGGTTGACTTTGGCTTGTATGTATTCCATAATACGCAAACATTGATGCAAAATGGAACTGCACCGTATTTCTATTTACCAAAATTAGAACATTATTTAGAAGCGCGTTGGTGGAACAAAGTGTTTGAATTTGCGCAAGAATATTTAGGAGTACCAAATGGTACTTTTAAAGCAACTGTATTAGTGGAGACAATTACAGCAAGTTTTCAGTTAGATGAAATAATTTTCGAACTTAAAGATCATATTGTTGGTTTAAACTGTGGACGTTGGGATTATATTTTTTCTTACATCAAAAAATTTAGAAATCATGCAAATTTTGTAGTTCCAAATCGGGATCAAGTAACCATGACTACACCATTTATGGATGCCTATTCAAAGTTGGTTATACAACGCTGTCATAAAAGAGGGATACTTGCGATAGGCGGAATGGCTGCTCAAATTCCGATTAAAAATGATGAAAAAGCTAATGATGCTGCTTTAGAAAAAGTACGAAAAGATAAAGAGCGTGAAGTGAAAAATGGACATGATGGTACTTGGGTTGCACATCCTGCATTGGTAGCAGTAGCTATGGCAGAATTTAACAAACATATGCCAACATCTAACCAGTTGCATGTAACTAGGGATGATGTAAACATAACAGAACAAGATTTGGTTGAAATACCTAAAGGTACGGTAACTGAAGAAGGGATTAGAAAAAACATTAATGTTGGTATTTTATATACGGAAGCTTGGCTAAGAGGTCATGGCGCTGTTGCTCTTTATAATTTAATGGAAGATGCTGCGACAGCAGAGATTTCAAGAACACAAGTTTGGCAATGGCTACATAATGAAGTTGTTATAGAAGACGGAAGAACTTTTAATATGACTTTGTACAAAGACATTTTTGATGATGAAATAGAAAAACTCATTACCGAATTTGGCGAAGAAAACATAAAGAATAGCAAGTTTGAATTAGCTATCGAGCTTTTTAATAAGCTAGTAATTTCCGAAGAGTTTGAAGAGTTTTTAACGCTTCCAGCCTATCAATACATTTAAAAAAAATGTCCCGCAACTACTCCAATAGTATACGAGACTTAATTATAAAAATCTAGAACAACCTTAATAATTAAAAACAAAATTATGAAAAATTTAGCACAAAGCAATTACAGTTCTGCATTAGAAACTGTGAGAGACCTTAAAAAAAAGTATGGAGAAACTTGGAATGCAATAAATCCTGAAAGTGCCGCTAGAATGGCAACTCAGAATCGTTTTAAAACAGGTTTAGATATCGCTAAATATACTGCAGCCATTATGAGAAAAGATATGGCACAGTATGATGCAGATTCATCTCAATACACACAATCACTAGGTTCTTGGCATGGTTTTGTGGCTCAGCAAAATATGATAGCTGTGAAAAAGCATCATAAAACAACAAGTAAAAAATATATCTATCTTTCCGGTTGGATGGTTGCTGCATTACGTTCAGAATTTGGACCATTACCAGATCAATCAATGCATGAAAAAACGGCTGTTCCAGCATTAATCAAAGAAATTTATGATTTCTTACGTCAAGCAGATGCTATTGAGTTAAATGATTTATTTAGAAGACTTGAAAACGGGGAAGATGTGCAAAATCAAATTGATAATTTTGAAACACATATAGTTCCTATTATTGCTGATATTGATGCAGGTTTTGGGAATGAAGAGGCTACCTATTTGTTAACTAGAAAAATGATTGAAGCTGGAGCTTGTGCTATTCAAATTGAAAATCAAGTTTCAGATGCGAAACAATGTGGACATCAAGATGGAAAGGTTACTGTACCTCATGAAGATTTTATTGATAAATTAAATGCAATTAGATATGCTTTCTTAGAATTAGGTATCGAAGACGGAATTATTGTAGCTAGAACAGATTCTGAAGGTGCTGGTTTAACTCAAAAGCTTCCAGT
This sequence comes from Flavobacterium sp. DW-iso2, assembly GCF_058725285.1. Taxonomy (NCBI): domain Bacteria; kingdom Pseudomonadati; phylum Bacteroidota; class Flavobacteriia; order Flavobacteriales; family Flavobacteriaceae; genus Flavobacterium; species Flavobacterium sp. DW-iso2. The sequence goes on from NZ_JBZXDY010000039.1 coordinate 3,364, forward strand.
TAGTAAAGAGTCTGGAGATTTAGCTTCTAAATATTTAGCGTTTGTAGAAGCAGATGAAATAGCTCTTAATGATGCCAAAGAAGATGATGTGCTCCTTAAAAGAGATGGTAAATTAGTACGTCCAGTGAGATTAGCAAATGGTTTATATAAATTTAAAGATGGCTCAAACATTGATAGAGTCGTGTTAGATTGTATAACTAGTTTACAAAACGGAGCAGATTTGTTATGGATCGAAACGGATACTCCAAATGTTAAGCAAATTGCTCAAATGGTAAATAGAGTTAAAGCCGTTGTGCCTAATGCTAAATTGGTTTATAATAACTCTCCATCTTTCAACTGGACATTAAACTTCCGTAATCAAGTGTATGAAGAAATGCTTGCAGAAGGAGACAATATGACTGGCTATGATAGAAATAATTTAATGGATGCACAATATGATGATTCTGAATTGTGTCATCGTGCAGACGATAAAATTAGAACTTTCCAAGCAGATGGGTCAAGAGAAGCTGGGATTTTCCATCACTTAATTACCTTACCTACATACCATACTACAGCACTTCATATGAATGACTTAACACAAGGCTATTTTGGAGAAGAAGGCATGTTGGCTTATGTTAAAGGGGTTCAGAGACAAGAAATTCGCAAAGGTGTTTCTTGTGTAAAACACCAACGTATGGCAGGTTCAGATCTTGGTGATGATCATAAAACATTCTTTGCTGGAGACAAAGCTTTAAAAGCTGGTGGACAGAAGAATACAAGTGAGCAGTTTGAAATCAAAAAAAATGTTACAGAAGAAGAACTTGTTTTAGAAAAATAATTTTTATTCTATTTATTGATAAAGGCAACATGTACGCATGTTGCCTTTTCAAATTTTATAAACTAAACAATTCTTAATTTATTACTAGAAAATATGTTTACAACAGCTGATCTTTGGGATAAGTATGAAACACTTCTTAGTTGTGTGGATCCTATTTTTAATCATTTTGGGAACAAAAAGATGTTTTCAGGAAAAATTATGACTATCAAGTTATTTGAAGACAACTCATTAGTTCGAAAGCAATTAGAATCTGACGGAAAAGATAAAGTGCTCGTAATTGATGGTGGTGCCTCTTTACGTTGCGCATTAATAGGTGATCAATTAGCTGCTTTGGCAATACAGAATAATTGGGAAGGAATTATTGTGAATGGTTGTATTCGTGATAGTGCTGTCATTAACTCAATGAATATTGGCATAAAAGCGTTAAACACTTCTCCTGTCAAAAGTGTGAAGCGTAATTTAGGAGAGATCAATATTCCAGTTAAATTTGGAGGAATTACTTTTATTCCAGAGGACTACATCTATGCAGATGGCGATGGAATATTGGTAAGCAAAAATAATTTATTAAAATAAAATAAAAATCAAATGAAAGCTAGAAAATTACTGATGATTCCTGGTCCTATAGAATTTGAACCAGAAGTTTTGCAAGCAATGGGAATACCTACGACAAGTCATGTAGCTCCAGATTTTATTGAAATTTTCGGAAAGAGCCTTGAGCTAATGAGAGAAGTTTGGATGTCTCCAAAGGGACAACCCTTTATTGTTGCAGGAACTGGTACACTGGCTATGGATATGGCTGCCGCCAATATCATCGAACGAGGAGATAATGTATTGGTAATTTCTTCAGGTTATTTTGGTAAACGATTTAAAGATATTTTAGATTGCTATGGTGCAAATACAACGCTTTTAGAGGCGCCATTAGGTGAAATTGTTCCTCTTGAAGTCATAGAAAACGAACTAAAAAATAAACAATATAAAGCGCTGACTATTACGCATGTAGATACTTCTACGGGGATAATAGTAGATCCGAAACCTATAGTCCAATTAGCTAAAAAATATAATACATTAAGTATTTTAGATGGTGTGTGCTCGGTTGCGGGTGAAGAGTTAAATCAGGACGAATGGGAGCTTGATGTTGTCTTAACTGCATCTCAAAAAGCAATTGGTGTACCGCCAGGACTTGCGCTATTGATGGTTTCAGAAAAAGCGATGCAAGCTTGGGAAAATAGAAAAACGCCTGTGCCTAATTATTATGCAGATTGGAGCAATTGGTTACCCATAATGAAAGCTTATGAAGAAAGAAGACCTTCGTATTTCGGGACACCAGCAGTTAATTTAATTGTAGCTCTAGAAACTAGTTTGAAAATTATATGTAAAGAAGGTATCGAAAAAAGGGTGAAGAGGCATCAAAGTTTAGCAAAAGCATTTAGAGCCGCAATAGCTTCCTTGAACCTAACTATATTACCTAAAACTACTGAAATAGCTGCCAATACCTTAACAGCAGTATATTATCCTCAAGGTATAGACGGAGCCGCATTAAGTTCTAAAATGGTGGATAGTAATGTAATTATAGCAGGGGGATTACTACCAGAAATAAAAACCACTTATTTTAGAATAGGTCATATGGGTTCGGTTTCTCCAAATGATCTTTTAGCTGTATTAGGAGCCTTGGAGCGTGCTTTATCAGAATTAGGGCATTCATTAGAAGTTGGAAAGAGTTTGCAGACTTTTCAAAATGAACTCTTAAAATCAAATTAATTAGGCATTTAAAACTTATTTTTTAATATTTATCTGGTCGATAAAATTTCTTTAAGAAGAAGTTGCGTAATGAATTATTAATAGTGCGATTAAAATAGTAACAAATTAATTTTTAATAACATATTGGAGTTGTTTAGCCCCTTTCTGCCTAATGAAAAATCCTCTCTGTTTCGACAGTTAGGATTTTTTTATTGTAGAATAGCAAAAACTGATTATTCCGTTTCTGTATTCCATTAAATAAGACTTATTTTTGTACTGTTTAAAATAATTATAAAATTTCACTATGTCTGATACAATCGAAAAAATAAAATGCCTTATTATAGGTTCTGGTCCTGCAGGATATACTGCTGCAATCTATGCTGCAAGAGCAAATATGAATCCAGTTTTATACCAAGGAATGCAGCCCGGAGGTCAATTAACTACAACTAATGAAGTGGAAAATTGGCCTGGAAATCCTGAAGGGATAACTGGTCCAGAAATGATGGTGGGTTTACAAGCTCAAGCACAGCGTTTTGGTACTGATGTACGTGACGGTTGGGCAACTAAAGTTGATTTTTCGGGAGATGTTCATAAAGTTTGGATTAATGGAACTAAAGAATTGCATTGTGAAACTGTAATTATTTCTACCGGAGCATCCGCTAAATACATAGGCTTACCTTCTGAGCAGCACTATTTAAAAATGGGTGGTGGTGTTTCTGCTTGTGCAGTTTGCGACGGTTTTTTCTATAGAAATCAAGAAGTAGTTATTGTAGGAGCTGGAGATTCAGCTTGCGAGGAAGCGCATTATTTGTCTAAACTTTGTAAAAAAGTAACGATGTTAGTTCGAAGTGAAAAATTTAGAGCTTCGAAAATAATGGAAGCTCGTGTTCGTAAAACAGAAAACATTACGATTCTGATGAATCATGATACCGTTGAAGTTTTAGGAGATGAACAAGTAGTTACGGGTGTAAAAGCGTTGAACAAAACTACAAATGAAGAATTTGAGATTCCAGCAACTGGTTTCTTCGTAGCGATTGGACATAAACCAAATACTGATATTTTTAAAGATTTTATTTCTCTTGACGAAACTGGTTATATCATTAATACTCCGGGATCTTCAAAAACAAATGTTGAAGGTGTTTTTGTATCTGGAGACGCAGCAGATCATGTGTATCGTCAGGCCATTACGGCTGCAGGGACAGGTTGTATGGCAGCACTAGATGCAGAAAGATATTTAGCTTCTAAGGACTAAATTCGAAAGAACAATTACTATTCGAAAGAACAAGTTTTCAATAAAAAAAGGCCCCATTTACTTATGTAATGGGGCCTTTTTATTTCTCTTTCGGACTGTAATACCCCCACGCGATGCCTCGTTTTATTTTATTGGAATTTTAATGCCTCGTGGGCTCTGCACGAGGTGTTTTATTTTACCTTTTTAAGTAATTTGGCTTCGTCAGCAAATTTTCGTATTTCAATTTTTGGGTTGCCATATAGTTGAATTTCAGATTTCTCTCCAGCACTTATGCTTATAGATGTTTGTGCGTTTACACTAGCTTTAGAGTAACTCTCAGCAATTAATTCTAATTCTTTAACAGTCAATTTATCTCCTTTAAAATCAGAATTGTTATCCAGACGAATGACACCAATCGTAGCGCTACCTTCTATGTTTGCTTTAGATTTTTGATATAAATCACATGTTAGTTTAGTAGTAGTAATTAAGGATTTTAAATCAGCATTTTTACTCAATACAATTTTTACCTTTTCAGATTTTACATTCAGTTCCATTTTTGATTTATCATCCGCTTGTAAAACGAAATTCTTTGTATTGATATTCAAAAACAGTTTAGAATAATCGATGCTTTTAAAAGTAATAGAGTCCAATTGCACTTCTTGTATAGCGTTTACAACAGCATCGTTTTTTGAAGAGACACTTTTTAATTCATTAGTATAAGTAACCTTTACTATCAGTTTTCTATATTTTGTCGCTTCCTTAGAAGTGTAAATTCGAAGGGTTTTATCTCTTAAATCCATTGAGATTATATCATGAAGATTATCATCTGCTTCAATCTTTATTCCTGGTTTGTCTCCTTTTTCAAGATAGACTTCAAGGTTATCCTCTAGTTCAAGGGAGTCGAAATTTCCAGTTTCCCTTAATTCAGTCGTAACGGTTTTTGAACCTTTTATTTTTTCTTTTTTTTGTGCAGAAACCAGAGTGATTGACAGTACAAGTAGCGTGATGACTATATATTTTTTCATTTTATTTTTTGTTATGATTATTACAAATATAAAAAAATCATCCACTTTTGATGGATGATTCAGTTATTAATTGACAAATAAAAAGTTAAATTTTGTCTATACTTGCTCCAGAACTCGCTCTTTTTTCGATTGATTTTGGGGTAGTGTTATAGTCAACATTGCTACCACTCGAAGCTTTGGCTTTTAAACTTACAATAGGATGAACGCTAATAGTTGCTCCACTTGATGCTGTTGCATTTACCTCGTTAGCAAGTAGGTCTTTTGCATCAATATCACTTCCGCTGGAAGCAGTAGTCTCGAGACTTAGTGCCATTCCTTCAATATTTATGGAACTCCCGCTACTGGACTTACAACTTATATTGTCTGATTTCACCTTTAGGTTCATTGACGCAGCACTTGAAGTCCTAAGAATAATATTTTCACTCTTTAGTGTGTTTGTACTGTTTATCGAAGAAGCACTAGACGCTTTCAAAGCTTCAATAACAGGCATTTTAACAGTTACTTTTTTTGACTCGATATTTATAAAAGAATTATAATCACAAGCAACGATAAGTACTCCATTTTCGACTGTAGTAGTGATGCTTCTTTGTAAATTATCATCAGCTTCAACGGTAATCTCCGTTTTGTCTGATTGCTCAATTATTAGATCAATACCATTGCTAACTTCGACACTTTTAAAATCTCCTTGAACCGTCCTGTTCTCAGTAGTAACATGACCACTTCCTGTGATGGATTTTATGTTTATCGAATGGTTACAGGATGCAAATAATAATGCAGTTAATGCTACCAGAATGAATTTAGTTATTATTGTGATGAGTTTTAACATGATTATCTTGTTTTTATAATTATACCATCTTTATTTATTTTCAACTCTTTAATATTGCTATTGGATACGTTGACACTATCATCTGTAATAGAAACACCATTTTCAGTAATCTTAATTGATTTGTTCTCGTTATCTTCATCATAGTACTCACTTTCATCATCAGTACAGTTTAAACATCTTACCTTATTGTCTTCTACTCTGTAGATTTCATTGCTAGAATTTGGATTCCATAAAAAGTAATCCTCATCTGTACGATCATAGTTTTTCATAGAATCGTCTGGTCTTAATAATGTCCCTTTTGGTAAGTATAAAGTAATCTCTATTTCTTGATCACGAAATTTATTTTTTAAATCGGTAATTAAATAGTTGTCTAAAATTAATTGATTTCCTTCAATTTTATAGCTGTATTTTATTTGTTCTGCTCTTTTTCTTGCTTCAGATAGAGACTTTCCTTTAGCCTCTTTTTCAATTTGAATATAAGGTAATTTTTCATCTGTTTTTTCTATTCTAAATCTAACGTCATTGGAATAGATTACATCTGCTCCTGTAACATCTTGTGCGATTTTGAAATCATCACGATCATCAACATTCTTAGCATAATAATCATTGTGCTTGAATTTAATGTAAAGCGTATCTGATGGTTTTAGGATAATATTTTCTTTTTGAACTACTCTTCCGTCAGCTGCAAATGCAGCTGCTTGTTTTACACCTATAGAAATAGCTAATGCAACTGAAATCAACCATAGTGCTAACAAAGTATATTTAGCAATATTTCCAATAGATTTCATATTTGGAGCCAATAGTTTGAATCCTAATATTGTCAAGAAAAAGAACGGAATACCAACTGCAAAGAACATCAAAAGTCCAAAAGCCCATATAGGGTAGTCAGTGAAGTTTCCTGCTTCTATAAAACCTTGCCAAGGAAAGTCGATAAAAGACGAAGATCCTAAAGTAAACATTCCTATAAATAAGGCCATTAATGTGGCTAAGCCAGTCATAATTAAGATGACCCCAAGAAATTTAGCGAAAATTTTAAAAACCGTCATAATAAAATCACCAAAAGAACTTCCTATTTTTTCGGCTCCACTTTTTATTTGGTTGCCATATTTGTCGTAATCAACATTTTTAAATTTGTCGGAAACATTTTCAAATTCTTCCCTTACTTTTTTTTCGATATTCGAAATATTAACGGGTTCTCCAGTCATTTCCAGTTTCTCTGACGTTGTCACTGCAGCAGGAACAACGATCCACAAGATAATGTAAGCAAGAACTCCTGTTCCCGCTCCCCATACTAAGAGAATAAAGATGATTCTAACCCATACAGCATCAATTCCAAAATAATGTCCTAGTCCAGCAGAAACTCCGCTTACCATCCCTTTTTCAGTATCTCGGTATAGTTTTTTTGTTCTTCTTGTTGTAGTACTGTTATAGTTTTGTGAAGCGTGGTTATCCTCTTCTATCATATAGTCTTCTGGTTGCCCCATAACGGCAATTACTTGATCTACATCTTTTAGACCTACAACATGCTTGTCTGTTTTTTGATTTTCGGTCAGTAGTTCCGAAACGCGCATTTCAATATCTTTTATAATTTCTTCTTGTCCAGATGATTTAGATAACGATCGCTTTATGGCGTCAAAATATCGTGTTAGTTTTAGGTATGCATCTTCGTCTATATGGAAGAACATTCCGCCTAGGTTTATATTTACAGTCTTGTTCATGGCTATTATTTTTGGTTTGTGATTAGGTTTACAGCATCAGACAATTCAGTCCAAGTAGTGGTAAGTTCGTTTAAAAATGTTTGTCCTATTTCAGTAAGACCATAGTATTTTCTAGGTGGTCCCGAAGTTGATTCTTCCCAACGGTAGCTTAACAGTCCGTCATTTTTTAATCTGGTAAGCAGCGGGTAAATGGTTCCCTCTACCACTAGTAATTTTGCGTTTTTTAAAGTGTCTAATATTTCCGATGTGTAGGCATCTTTTTCTTTCAATACAGATAAGATGCAAAACTCGAGAACACCTTTGCGCATCTGGGCTTTTGTGTTTTCAATATTCATAATTCGTTTTTTTGATTTTTTCGTTGATTAAACTATTCATTTTTTGATTGATGATTTGTCATTGCGAGGAACGAAGCAATCTCATATTACCTAGTACTCTTTTCTTCTGGAGCTATTTGCTTCGCCAATTCGCTTCGCTCGTGTCCCGCTGTCCGCTATATCTTTTTTGTCTTGAAACAAGTTAAAGACAAAAAAGGATGCCGCTTCCATCCGGGCTAATGACTCCCTATTTGATAAAAGGAATCGTAATTGGGTATTTGTATTTCTCACCATTAGATGTTTTTATAGAAGCATAAATGATTAGAAAGAACTCGGCTATTTTTAAACAAATAAAAACAAATACAGTTGTTAACCCCAGTGTTATTAATGCTACGTTGTTTTCAAAGTTAATATGATCGATTACAAAACTCTCCTCGTGAATCATGGCATTCAAAGAGACATTATTAAAGATGGTTATAATTAAAATAGGAATTGCGATAAGTGCGAGCGCTATGGTGTATAGTAACACACTCAACTGGAAATTTAGTATTTGTTTCCCACTGTAATCTACAAATTCCGACTTGTCTTTTTTTGAAGTCCAAAGTACGATTGGAAAAATATAATTCCCAAAAGGAATAAAGTATTGTGTTAATGCGCTCAGGTGCGTAAAAGTGGCGATGTTTTTTTCAGTAGTTGCTTCCATTTTTTTGATTTTTGATTTTTTGGTTGATGATTGAAACTTTCAGTTAGTGTTGAACAGTAGTGCCTAGTAATTTCTTATGCAAATATATATCTAAAAGACAGTATCTTGTATCGCATAGTAGTAAAAGTTAACATATTTTTAACAAAATAATATTATATGTACGCATAGTGTTTTTTTGTACATTAGCAAAAAAACCAGTGATAATGAAACTTACAGCGTCTAAACTAAATAAATTTTTATTTTTCAAATTGCCTTCCGCATTTATCTGTGGAGTTCGTGTAAAAAAAATTGATGAAACAGATTGTGTTGTGACAGTAAAGCACCGCTGGATTAACCAAAACCCGTTTAATTCGATGTATTTTGCAGTTCAAGCCATGGCTGCAGAACTTTCGACAGGAGCTTTGGTGATGTATCAAATACAAAAAAGTGGAAAAAAAATATCGATGTTGGTCGCGAATAATAAAGGAAATTTTACAAAAAAAGCCACAGGGAGAATAACATTTGTTTGTAAAGACGGTCATTTAATAGAGCGTGCTATTCAAGAATCTATAGCAACAGGCGAGGGGCAGACCTTCTGGATGAAATCTATAGGAACTGACGAAAAAGGAGTTCAAGTATCTGAGATGGATTTCGAATGGAGTGTTCGAATAAAAAAATAGATCAGTTTGAATCTTATATTAATATAAAAATGTCTCCAGATGGAGACATTTTTTAATATATAAAAAGTAAATTATGCTTTTTTAGTACAACACTTTTTTTCTTCTGTTCCTGCCATAGTAGCATCACATTTTTTTCCTTCAGCTTTTCCTTCAGCTTTGCAATTTGCTTTACATTTTGCAACTTCAGCAGTAGTCATTGCTTTTGAACCACATTTTTTATCGGCCATTGCAACATCACATTTTTTTCCTTCCGCTTTGCATTTGATTTGGCATTTTGCAATTTCATCTGCGGTCATTTTTTTTGCAGATTTTTTTTTCGCGCAGCAACTTTCTTTTTTTGCTACTTCTTTAGCAACAGTTTTCTTTTCTTGTGCGCTAGCACTAATAGTTAGCAAGACTATTGCCAAAAGGGTAAGTATTTTTTTCATTTTTTAGGGTATTATGTTTGGAAAAACATATATTAAGTGGCCAAATATAAAAATATTAATTTGGTTAAAATTGATTCGCAAAGTTAATACTTACCTAAGTGCTTATTTTTTTTGATTACTGCTTGAAAGACGTTCTTACTTCAAAATTATTTATATACCTAAAACTGTATGTTAAGTAAGTGTTCTATTTAAAATTGTGGCGAGATGTCTAAGGAATAATCATTTGTTTAGTGAAATATTCTGATGCTTTAGATTTTCACCTAATATGCAGAAAGATAGAATTGGCTGGTCTTAACGTCAATAAAATTATTTTGAGGGTAAGTATTTGAGGGTTTTTGGTAAAGAAAGGTACTATGCATTCCTCTAATTTAACATTCAAAAACCTCAATTTTTTATTCACATATTGCAATGAGAATGAATTATTGTATTCGCAGAGATAGCAGGGTCTATTTTAGAATCTACGAAGAATCCTTGGCTGCGGTTACTATTGCAAGGATGTTTTACTTACTAAATTAGTAGTGTTTACTGTTAAATAAGAATCAAAAAATTTTAGGCAGCTAAGGTTAATAGTTACTTTGTCAATACTAAGCAATTACTCTTTTAGATACGTGATTCACTCCTTATAATAGGAATATTGGAGAATGTAGCGGCACGATACGTTTAGTCCTTGGAAAAAATAGCCAAAAAATCGAAAAATAATTCCTAAATGATTTAAAGCAGCCTGTTAAAATTAAAATTCCTTGCACAAATTCCTCATTTTTTAAAAATCAGTGTTGTTATTTAGATTTTATCAAAAATTAGAAAAACCTTAAACAATTGCTGTTTAAGGTTTTTTTCTGTAGCGAGTACGAGATTTGAACTTGTGACCTCAGGGTTATGAAAATTGAAATATAACTCTTGTTTCTTTATAAAGTTCTGATTATTAACGATTTTTTTTTTGAACATAAATTGGTTTATGTCGTATTTTTTACTTTTCCTCATTCTTTTTCCTCACTCTACCATGTCGGGCCCAAACAGCTTTTATACACTCAGTTTAACCTTTATTTAAAAAAAATATGAAACTATTCTAAATTCCCGAAATCACAAAAGGAATCATTTTAAATTAATAATCTTTAGGTAACTAAATCTTAAACTTAATGGTTCCTTTCCTTCTATATGATTGTTTTCATTTGTAAAAATCCACAAAAAATGAAAACCACACTTTCAAATTTATGCGACAGTGAACTGCAACAATATGTAAAAGAAGGCAATAAACAAGCTTTTGAAGTGATTTTTGACCGCTATTGGAAAAGGCTTTTTTCCTATGCTTTTAAGATATATAATGACGAAAAAATAGCTGAGGACATTGTTCAGGAAATTTTCATCAGTTTATGGGAGAAGTCCAATGATGCAAATATTCTAAATTTGGAAGCTTATTTAATAAAATCAGTGAAATATAAAATTGCAAATCACATAAGAGATTTGAAATTCAGCCCTGTGCATATAGAAATCCTTCACAATATTCCCTATACTTTTAAGACCGAAAAAGACTTGGAATACAAGGAGTTTGAAAAAGATATTTTTAATGAAATAAAAAAACTTCCTCCCAAATGTCAAGAGGTTTTTATGCTCAGCCGTTTTGAGGATTATTCTAGTGCTGAAATCGCTGAACAATTAGACATCTCTGTCCGAACGGTGGAAAAGCACATTAGTAATGCTTTGAAACATTTAAAAGCAACCATTGGCACCTATCATCTAGCGGTTCTTATTACGGGAATGTTTCTTTAAGGTAAATAGAGATCTGCGATATTACCAAAACGTTATGACTCAGTTTCAGGCTACGTAGATGCTTTAAAAAATGTGACTATCTGTCAAAAGACATCTAGTGCAAAAAGACGAGTTTATACAATTAGCAAAAAAATATACCCAAAATAAATGTTCGTGGGGAGAGCAACAGGCGGTAGAAGAGTTTTTCAAAAAGCTCCAGGACAATGGTGAAGTCATTCCCTATACTTTTACAGAAGAAAAAAGGGATTTGCTCTTAAAAAAAATAAGTTCCAAAATCGGCAAGCCCAAAAAGAGGCTATTACCTCTATATTCCACAGCCTTAAAAATAGCAGCTATAGTACTCATTTTGCTTGGGATTCCATTTTTAGGAAACAGTCTATTGCAAAATGAAAATATATCGGTAGTTGCTGCCAAAGGAGAAAAGAAGACCATTCATTTACCAGATGGAAGTCTCGTTTTCCTGAACTCTAACAGCAGTATCAACTATTCAAAAAACTTCAAAAACAATAGAGAACTCCAACTTACTGGCGAGGCGTATTTTGAGGTTGTAAAAAACCCCGAGAAACCATTTTTAGTCAAAACAGACAAAATCACGACTAGGGTTTTGGGAACTTCATTTAATATTGAAGCTTATAAAAACAGCAGAATCAAGGTAAGTGTGAACACCGGTAAAGTTGAAGTGGATATAAAAGAAATTTCAGAAAAAACATTTCTAACGAAAAACCAACAACTCAGCTTTATGACAGGAAGTCAAGCTGTGCTTTTAAAAGACAATAGCGAAGATTTTAACGCCTGGACTAGAAACACCATTGTGCTCAACAATACCAGTTTGGGTGATGCCGCAAAAATTCTTGAAAACTGGTATGATATCAAAATCAATTTTTCTAGTAAGAAATTAAAGGAAATGACAATATCTGGAAAATTTAAAAACGAAAAATTAAGCAATGTTCTTAAAAGCATTGCTATTGTAAAGGAACTTGAAATAGATTTTTTAACAAAAAACCAAATCCTTATAAGAGAAAAACAAAAAAAGTGAATTGCCGATTATAGAACAAAAAGCCCAGTTCTGCTAGAACAGAAATGGGCAGATTTAAAAACAGACTACAAATAAATAATTTATAGCCAATTATAATGAATATAAAAGTACAACAATATTTGGGCTTCAAGTCAAAAACGTTTATTTTTCGATTATGCTGCTTCTTTTTAACTTCTGGAGCATTTGCTTCGCCAGTAAATCATTCGATTTCAAATGAAGCAAGCCTTTCTTTTGATCTAAAGAATGTCTTAATCACAGAAGTGTTTGTGTCCATTGAAGATAAAACCGACGTTACCTTTGTTTTCGATGAAAAAATTTCATCTTCAAAACAACATCTAACTTTAGTTGTAAAAAACCAAAACCTTACAGCTGTTTTAGGCAAAATAAGTGCATTAACTGGTTTTCAATTTAAAAAGTTAAATAACACCATTTCAGTAATTAAAATGGATGTAGCGCAGCAAATTTCAAGAGGTGTCGTATTGGATCAAGAAGGATTGCCTTTGCCTGGTGCATTGGTAAAGGAAAAAGGAACCAATAATGGTACTCTTACCGATTTTGATGGTAAGTTTAGTTTAAATCTTTCTGGGACATCTACTACATTGATTGTCTCCTTTATGGGATTTGAAGATAAAGAGGTAGTAGCCAATAGTTCTGGATTTCAGGAAATCACAATGACGGAAGACACCAATAAACTCGATGAAGTGGTTGTAACGGCTCTGGGAATTAAAAGAGAAGAAAAGAGACTGGGTTTTTCACAAGCCACTATTGGTTCAGATATTTTGAATCAAGCGGTTCCCAATAACTGGTCTTCTGGTTTAAAAGGAAAAGTTGCTGGACTTAATATTATATCTTCTGGATCGGGTCCGATTAATTCCCAACAAATAACACTAAGAGGGAACAATTCTCTTAATCCGAACGGAAACAATGCTTTAATTGTAATTGATGGGGTTCCCATAAATAATGAAATGACAACTTCTGGGTCTTCAAGTGCTTATACTGGGGACGATTCTCCAATAGATTATGGGAATGGTATTTCAGATATAAATGCAAATGACATAGAAAATGTTACTGTGTTAAAAGGACCTGGAGCAACTGCTCTTTATGGAAGTCGTGCTGCCAATGGAGCATTGATTATCACTACAAAATCGGGTAAGAAAACAAAAGGGTTGGGGGTTACTTACAATTCCAGCGTTAGCTTAGATGTTATTCAAAGATGGCCAGATTATCAATATGAATATGGACAAGGAACGGGAAAATCTTTTGACAGTAATGGCGATCCTTATTATTCTTACGGAAGTTCTGCAGACGGGGGAAATACAGGCAGTACAAGTAGTGCTTGGGGACCTAAATTTGAAGGGCAATATTTCTACCAATACGATCCTGAATTGCAAGGTCAATCTAAAGAAAGACAATTATGGCAGCCTTATAAAAACAATAGAAAGGATTTTTGGCGCACAGGAATTACGACCAACAACAATATTACGCTACAAGGAGGTGATAAAAATGGTTCAATGAGAGCTTCTATCGGATATCAAAAAAACGAATGGATTATGCCTAATACTGGGTTCGAAAGAATCACTGCTTCTATTAATGCCAACTATCAAATTTCTAAAAAAATAAAAATTGGATCAGTCATTAATTACAATAATAGGAATAGCCAAAATTTATCTGGAACTGGATATAATAACGGTTCGGCGGCCTATTTTATGATCTTTCAAAACCCAAATGTCGATTTGGACTGGTACCGCCCAATATGGTTAGACGGACAAAAGGACATTCAAAAAATAGCACCTTTTAGTTCTTATATCGATAATCCGTACCTGATAGCATATGAAGCAACAAATCCATTGCTGAGTGATCAAATTGTTGGGAATATTTTTGCCAATATAGACCTTTCTACTAATCTGAAGTTAATGTTAAGGACTTCTTTAAATACGTATAGTCAGGATAGGGAACAAAAAAGGCCGTATAGTATCAATCGATATGCTAAGGGATATTATCAATCTCAAGACATCAATAAAGTTGAGGTTAATTCGGATTTCTTACTTACTTATAATAAAGATTTAACCAAGAAATTAGGTTTGTCATTTTCAGCAGGAGGAAACGCCATGACTTATAAGTACCGCCGCACAGACGCATCTGTTGAAGGGCTAGTTGTGCCTGGAGTTTATAAATTGGCAAATGGGGTAAGCAATCCTATTATTACAACTAATGACAGGAATAAAAAAGTGAACAGTTTGTATGGTTTATTTTCCCTGTCTTTTGATAAAAAAATATTCTTGGATTTAACAGGAAGGAATGATTGGTCGAGCACACTTCCAGTAGAGAATAACTCCTTCTTTTATCCGTCGATAAATACAAGTTTTATTCTTTCTGAGATTCTTAATTTACCTTCAGCCGTAAATTATCTAAAATATAGGTTCTCCTTTGCTCAAGTTGGTAATGATACAGATCCGTATAAGACAAGTAAATACTACAGTCAAAATGCTTTTCCTAGTTCTGCGACAGTGCCTACCACATTATATAATGCAAATTTTAAACCAGAAATCACCACTAGTTATGAAACTGGTTTAGAATCAAAGTTGTTTCATAACAGGCTAAATTTTGATGCTACAGTATACCGAACGCTTACCAAAAATCAAATTATTTCCGTACCACTTGATATTACGACGGGTTACAGTTCTGGAGTTTTAAATTCTGGAGTCGTTAAAAATCAGGGGGTAGAATTAACGATGACTGGAAAAATAATTAAAGCAAATAATTTTAGCTGGAGTTCTACTTTAACTTGGTCTAAAAACTGGAATAAAGTTTTAGAATTGGCCGATGGGATTAATGGGCAACAGGAAATTGGTTCAGGAGGTACAGCAACTCTTATTGCAAAAGTGGGAGGTACAACAACTGCTATTTATGGCTATGGTTTTGTTCGATCTCCAGAGGGTGAAATTGTTTATGATAGTAAAGGACTACCCGCATATCCTGATGAAATACAACTGATTGGCGATGCGAGTCCAGACTGGAAAGCGGGACTTTTAAATAGTTTTAAATTAGGGAATGTCACTTTGAATGTAATGATAGATGGACAATATGGGGGAATAATATATTCTCAAACGCATCATAAATTAACGCAACAAGGGAAATTAAAATCCACCTTAGAAGGACGTGAAGAAGGCGTTATAGTTGGTGAAGGTGTAGTCCTTAATACGGATGGAAGTTATTCTCCTAATACCACAGCAGCAATTACCCCTGATTGGTATAACCGCTATTATAGAAGGGCAAATATAGAATCGAATTCGTTTGATGCGTCTTTTCTTAAATTAAGGGAAGTAAGTGTGAAATACAGTTTGCCAAAGCGGTTTTTAGGAAAGTCAGGGATATTGGGTATGGACATTTCTATATTCGGATCAAATTTGGCTGTAATTTCGGATTTTCCAATTTATGATCCCGAAACTGCTGCCTTAAATGGAGATACTATTTTACCTGGTATTGAAATGGGACAAATGCCTTCTCCTGCATCATACGGAATGAACTTAAAAGTGAACTTTTAAAAAACATAAAGATGAAAAATATTAAAATTTTATCCCTTAGTCTAACGCTACTTTTTATGAGTCTTGCTTGTACTAAGGATTTCGAACAAATCAACGAAGACCCAAACCGAATTGCTCAAATTAGTCCTGGCACCTTGCTTAATCCTATTATTTATGGATTAGCGACTCATAATGCCGACAGAAGCGCAAGTATTACTTTCGATTTAATGCAAGTTTCCCTTCCTTTTCCAAGTGTTTCAGGAGGATTACATAGATATGATGTCAGTCAAAGTATTGGGAATTCTTCTTGGTACTGGTATTACCGTTGGTTAAACAATATAAAGGAAATGCGATTAGCATCTGTTAAAGCTGAGGATTCTAATTACGAAGCAATTGCTCTCACTTTGCAAGCATTGGCATACGCCAATTTAACTGATATATTTGGGCCTGTTCCTATGACAGAGGCGGTAAATGGTGAAGAAGGAAATTTTTATCCACAATTTGATTCACAGGAATTCATTTATCAAACCATTCTTGCCGATTTAGAAAGAGCAAATGGTCTGTATAATTCTAAGATTTCAATGGTTTATGCCGATGATATTCTTTTTAAAAACGATATTAAAAAGTGGCAGAAATTCACAAACTCATTGCATCTAAGATTATTATTAAGAATCTCGAATAGAACGGAAACGAATGCTTTTCAAAAACTTGCCAGCATGATTCAGAATCCGACCCAATATCCTGTTTTTGTAAATACCCAAGAATCGGCAATACTTCAGGTAACGGGCGTCACACCAAATGTATCTCCTTGGGGAAGGCCGCAGGATTTCAGGTTGAGTGTAAAAATAGGGGAGTTCTTTATTGACAACCTGAACCTTCTAGAAGATCCACGAAGACCTATTATTGCTACTACTGCCAGTGATTTTAATAGTAACCCAATTGGTTACAAAGGAATTCCTAGCGCTTATGAAGGAGCCGAATCTCAATTTAAATATGATGCTTCGACTTTCAATATAGAGCAAGTCACAAATCCAATGAAAATAGTTATTTTACCCTATTCTGAAGTGGAATTTATTAAAGCAGAAGTCGCTCAAAAAGGATTTATTGCAAACCCAGAAGTGCATTACATCAAAGGAGTAAAAGCGGCAATGGAGCAACTGGATGCAGTAGTGCCAGCAAATTATTTTGACAACCCAATGGCATCTTATAATGGAACTTTAGAAAGAATAATGCTTCAGAAGTATTATGCTCTTTATTTTGTTGATTATCAGCAATGGTTTGAATACAGACGAACTGGATTTCCAGTCCTTCCCAAAACAGCGGCTATGGAAAACAACGGTGAAATGCCTTCAAGGTTTACATATAATACGGATGTTCAAATAAATAATACTGAAAATTATCGCAAAGCGCTGGAACTCTTGGGCGGCAGTGACGATATTAATACCAAAGTTTGGTGGGATAACTAATATTTTAAAAATAAGAAAATGAAGAAATCAATAGTATCAATTTGCGTTTTGCTATTTTCAATAGGAATTGTAGCGCAATCAAATGTTCAGGGTTATGTTTTTGAGGATGCAAATCAAAACGGCAAAAAGGATCGTAAGGAAAATGGAATTCCCAATGTAGCTGTTACTAATGGTGTCGAGGTCGTTCTTACAGATAAAAAAGGTAAATATGAATTACCTCTTACGGACGATCAAATTATTTCGGTAATAAAACCATCGAATTATAGAATTAATGTGAGTGAAAACAATTTACCCCAATTCTTTTACAATTATAAACCTAAGGGTTCTCCCGAATTAAAATTTAATGGCATTGTACCTACTGGAAAACTTCCAAAATCAGTAGATTTTGGTTTAATAAAACAGGAAGAAAAGGAGGAGTTTACGGCACTTGTTTTTGGAGATCCTCAGCCTTATACAGAAGAGGAAGTGGCCTTTTTCGCAAAAGGAATTGTTGCCGAGGTAGAAGGAATTAAAAATGTTCCTTTTGGATTAAGTTTGGGAGATTTGGTCGGAAATGACCTGAACTTGTTCAATCCTTATATTCAAACGGTAAAAAAAATAGGGATTCCTTGGTATAATGTCATTGGAAATCATGACTTGAATTTTGATGCAAAAAATGATAAAATGGCCGATGAAACTTTCGAGGCTCATTTTGGACCTGCAAATTATGCCTTTAATTATGCAAAAACTCATTTTATAATTCTAGACGATATTCTGTATCCTGATCCTCGAGACGGAAAAGGGTATTGGGGCGGATTCACGGAAGATCAACTAAAGTTTATTGAGAATGATCTTAACAAGGTGCCTAAAGATTACCTGATTGTTTTGGCTTTCCATATTCCGTTAACAGAGCCTGCCGAAGAAGATACGTTCAGGGATGAAGACCGTGCACGATTATTTGAAATTTTGAAAGATTTTCCAAATACCGTTTCGCTATCGGCACATACCCACATTCAGCGTCAGGATTTTTTCAACAAAAAAGAAGGATGGCAACGGGAAAAACAGCATCATGAGTATAATGTTGGCACAACTTCTGGAGATTGGTATTCTGGAAAACTCAATGAAGCGGGAATTCCAGTTTCGACCATGCGTGATGGTACCCCAAAAGGCTATGCTTTTTTTCGTTTCAACGGAAACAAATACAGCCTTGATTACAAAGTAGCAGGGAAGTCGAAAGAGTACCAGATGGAAATTTTCGCACCTAAAGTAGTAGCTAAAGGTCGAGGAACCAAAGCGGGTATTTATGTAAATTTCTTTATGGGAAGTAAGGATGATGCTGTAAAATATCGTGTAGACCAAGGCGACTGGAAAGTGATGGAGTATGTAGAAGAAATAGATCCAACCTATGCGACTGATGTTTATGAATGGGATCTTTCTGAAGAATTAATTCCAGGAAGACGCTCTTCTAATCCTATAGCAAGCAAGCATCTTTGGAGAGGGAAAATTCCAACTAATCTAGAAACTGGTGACCACCGTATCGAAATAAAAGCCACGAATATGTTCGGAAAAACATTCGAAGGAAACAGTAGTTATAGGTTGGAAAATGCAAAATAACGAGTAATATTCTTTATTTAAAGCATTTTTAATAGTCAACCTGAGCCTATTTAATATCAGGTTCAGGTTGACAAATTAATTATAAAATCAAAAAAATGAAATTTTATAAATTATTTTTAGTCTGTATCATTATTGCAGGCACATCCTGCAAATCAATTACTGAAGACAAAAAAGCAGTCAACGAAAAGAGAGTTGATTCTTTTAAAATTGAAGTTCAAGGCCATCGTGGTCAACGCGGACATTCCCCAGAAAATAGTATTTCAGCTTTTTTAAAGACAATAGAAAAAGGGGTGGATGTTATTGAAATGGATGTAGTGATTTCGAAAGATGGAAAAGTAGTCGTTTCGCATGAGCCTTATATGTCTTCATTATATGTACTAACACCTTCGGGAAAATCTATTTCTAAAACAGAAGAGAAAAACTTTAATCTTTATGAAATGACTTATGATAGGATCAGGGTGTTTGATATTGGGTCTAAAGGAAACAGAAACTTTCCAGAACAAGAAAAAATCAAAAGTTATAAGCCCTTACTTTCTGAAGTGATTGACAGCGTTGAAACTTATGTAAAATCACAGAATATTCCATCGGTAAAATACAATATTGAAATAAAATCAATCGTATCGGAGTATGACAAATCGCAACCGAAGCCTTTAAAATTTATTGAAATGGTGATGGATGTTATTCAGGAAAAAGGAATTGAGAATAAAATAAATATTCAGTCCTTTGATGAAAACATTCTAAATGAAATGAACCGAATTTATCCAAAAGTGGAACTGGCGTATTTAGTTTCTGATGAAGGGATTTCCAGGAATATAGCTAAACTGAATTTTACACCGGAGATTTACAGCCCCAATTTTAAATTGGTCAAAAATAAAGCGTTTGTAGATTCCATAAAACAAAAGAAGATGAGGTTAATCCCATGGAAGGTAAACGAAAAAGCTAACATTGATGAGATGATCAATCTTAAAGTTAATGGGATTATCACAGATTATCCAGAACGGGTCAGATGATTCCATTCTTCATGATGAAAAGATGCTGTGTCCTACTTTGTTTGTGAAATGTTTTATTGACGGCGATAATCGCCGTTATTTTTGTTTTTTTTTAATATTTATATTTTGGTACTGTTTTTAATTCAGTTTTTAATTCCAGATTTCATTACTTTTTTCTTGATATAAAAATGAAAATAAAAAAAGGACTAGTGTTATTGAACCTGAGGTCTGTTTACGTATTGTTCACATTATTAAGGTGATACCTTAGTATTTTATTTAATTTTCTCACTCCAGTTCCTCACTAAGTGAGGAATGAATTTCAATAAAAAAACCCTTAAACAGTTGATGTTTAAGGGTTTGTTTGTGTAGCGAGAACGAGATTTGAACTCGTGACCTCAGGGT
>NZ_JBZXDY010000040.1:0-23055 GCF_058725285.1 Flavobacterium sp. DW-iso2
TTCGCTTGTACGTTTTTTTCATAATTCAACAAAGATAAAATTTATCATTTGTTGCGTTAGGTTATTGAATTCTCCCAGAATACAGTCAAGGAACATCAGACGGTTCACGCCCAGGAGTGTTTTATGTACCAATACCAGACATCAAAGAATACAATATGTATGGGGACGAAGATTTGTTTTTGCACGAAGCAATCCCTGGGCATCATTTTCAAATCTCTTTACAACAAGAAAACAACGCATTACCTGATTTTAGAAAATACAATTGGTTTGGCGCTTACGGCGAAGGCTGGGCTTTATATACAGAAAGCTTGGGTAAAGAATTAGGCTTGTATAAAGATCCTTATCAATATTTTGGTATGTTAGGAAATGAAATGCATAGAGCAGTACGCTTAGTTGTTGACACAGGAATACATAGTAAAGGATGGACCAGAGAACAAGCCATTCAATTTTCAATGGAAAATGAGGCCGAAAGTGAAGCTGGAATTACTACAGAAATCGAACGTTACATGGCGATTCCCGGACAAGCTTTATCGTATAAAATTGGTCAATTGAAAATAATGGAGTTGCGCAAAAGAGCACAAGACAAAATGGGCACCAAATTTGATATTAAGAAATTTCACGAAAAAGTGTTGGAATCTGGAGTAATGCCATTGGCCTTACTAGAAAAAAAGATTGACGCTTGGATTGCAGAAAAATAAAACAATTTTAAATAGTAGACATAAAAAAAGCTTCTCAAATGAGAAGCTTTTTTTGTGCGGATAATAGGACTCGAACCTACACGCCTACCTACTCTATTTGATATTTTTAACAAACCCTGCAAAACCTACAGATTCAATCCGAAATCTTAGCAAATTCAACACTTACAGACTTATAATTTAAAATTTTACAATAGTATAAAATAGAATGAAGTAGAATGAAACAGCATAAATGTTTGGCAATGGTTTGGCAACTTTTAAAACTTGCCAAACATTTTCATATATTTGTTTCATTCAAAAGCTCAAAACAAAACAACAATGGCATCGGTAAAGTTTAGATTAAGAAGCAAGGCTAATAAAAACGTTTCTATTAAAATATACCTCTCAACAGGTAGAGGCAATAAATTTTTAGAATTAAGCACTGGATTTACAATAAACCCAAAAGACTGGAGCGAAGCAACCAACCTGCCAAAGCAAAACAATGCTGAAAACAAAATTTTATCTAACAATCTCAAAAAGTTAGAAACATTTGTTTTAAACAACCTCAACAAAGATTTATCAAACAGCATTCTAATAGATTCCTTTTGGCTAGAAAAAAACATTAACGGTTGTTTCAATAGAGTAGTTCAAACAGATGCAGGTTTGTTAGTTAACCACATCCAGTATATCATTGACAATGCAAACACTCGTAAAGTAGTATCCAACGGAAATGTAACAATTGGATTAAAACCAACTACTATTAAAAACTATAAGATATTCAAAAATAGAGTATTGGAATATGAAACCCATATAAAGAAACAAATTCGTTTTGCTGAAATCACAAAACCTTTTATAGATAAATTCACCAATTGGCTTGTAAATACTAAAATGTATTCTACTAACTATTCAGGGCGATTACTGGAAGCCTTGAAAACAGTTTGTAAAGATGCTGGAGAAAATGAAATAGAAACAACTCCTTTTTCAAAAACAATTCAAAACTTTAGGGAAGCCGATAATGACCGTTACATTCAAACATTATCATTTGATGAACTGGAACAAATCAAAAACGCTGATTTTTCCAATCAAGAACAATTGAACAAATTCAAAAAAGAAAACCCCGAATTAACAAACCGTTTAGCAATCACAACTGAAACATTAAACAATGCCCGAAACTGGATTTTATTAGGTTGTGAAATTGGACAACGTGGTGGAGATTTACTAAACATTGAACCCGAAGACATTCGATATAATGGCAAAAGTATTTACATTGATATTCTACAACAGAAAACAAATAAAAGCGTAACGGTAGTAATCGTTTCGCCTTATGTTGCTGATATGGTTTTGAATCGCTTTCCTAAAAAAATACAACACCAAAAACTAAACAATATTATCAAAGTGGTTTGTAAACTGGCGGAAATTGTTGAGGTTGTTAAGGGAACGAAATTAAATATCGAAACCAACCGCAAAGAATTAGGATTTTATCCAAAGTATGAACTAATAGCCTCACATTGTTTCAGACGTTCCTTTGCTACTAATTATTATAAAAAAATACCAACACCAATTTTAATAAACATAACTGGACACAGTAAAGAGTCTTTATTTTTGAGTTACATCAATAAAAGGGAAGACAAAGACGCTAACGCTGATTTATTCAAGCACTTTTATGAAGACCTCAACAAAGACAAAGAACCTGAAATGAGAGTTGTCAAAAATGCTAATTAAAAAAATCATAAATAGCACTCAAAATAGTAACGAATTAATTACATTTGTAAAACAATAACAATGAGGACAATATTCAGAACAGATGAGTTTTTAGAATTTTTGAACAATTCAGAAACTAATGTGATTGATAAAATAGATTACCTATTAGAGATTATAATAACCCAACCCGTTATCAATTCTAAAATAGCAAAGAAGTTAATCAATTCTGATTTTTATGAGGTGCGTATTCAGGTTAATAACGAATATAGAATTATTGTTTTTACAATAGATCACGACAATATAACCCAAAGTAAAAATATCCTGTTCCTCAATGGATTTATGAAAAAATCTACAAAGGACTACGACAAACAAATAAAAACAGCAATCAAAATTTTAGAAAAATGGCAAGACCAATACTAAATTTAGAAAAAATAAAAAGAGAGTTACCAACAATCAATGGCTATTTAGATGATAAATATGGTAAACAAGGTACGCCCGAAAGAGAGGAGTTTTCTAAAAATGCTTTATCTTTTTATTATGGCGAATTGATAAAAGAAAAACGTAAAGAGCAACATTTGACACAACAACAATTAGCCGACCAAATAGGCAAAGAACGTGCCTATATTGCCAAAATTGAACAAGGTAAAACGGATTTACAAATATCTAATTTTGTTCAAATCATTAATGCTTTAGGCTTGACATTACAGGTTAAATAAACAAGAGCTTTTTAAACGGTATAGGAGCTTTTTAATAAAAGATATCAAATAAGATTTAACTATTCTACAATTACTTTTTCCTCTTCGCTTAAACCATAACGTCAATTTCTTTTTCTAAAGCTGATATATTCGGTATCAGGGGCTTATTTAGAAAATCAATCGCTAAATCCTTACGAAAATCTTTACTTTCTTTTTCGTTAATCGTATCAAGAACTTTATCAAGTTCGTTTCAAAACTCTCAATATGAAAACAATTGGTTTGATTTTTAGAAAAGTTTTGTTTAGTGCTTTACGTGGATCGAGAAGTTGTAAGTCATATCTGTAAGAGTAATTCTATTCTTCAAATTTAGCAATAAAAAAGACAAATATAATTCTATGGGATAAATGATATTGTATAGTTTTTCGAGAATCACTCAAATTTGCCGAAAACCATTATCACAAAACCAGTCATCATTTGAAAGACCTAAATACAAAGCTGTTTGCCATGAATTTTTGTTATTTTCAAATCTAGAATTGGCATAATCACTCAATACTTTTTTTACGCCTGTAGCTCCTGCACCGCTATCATAATTTTTAATTAACATATTTTTGATTCCAGATAATTCACGCCCCGATTGTACGCTATAAAGATCATTAAGATTATATGATTCAAAATGATATTTAACACGTTCAAATAATAAATCTGTCCAAGTTGGTTGCCTCTCAACATAAAAAACTATCGATATTGGATTTGTTTTATTTATATTAACTTTTAGCCACTGAACATTTTCAATATTATCGTAATATGGATGTAAAGTCTCTGTTTCAGGAGTGGTTGGGTATGATGATGTCTTTCCAGTGTTACAATCTTTACAGGCAGGAATTAGATTAATAGGCACAATAGACAGTCTTGGATACTCTGATTTCGGAAGATAATGATCTATTGTCGTAACGTCTCGATGTGCGCAAAGGGGACATAGTCCTTGTGGTGCGGAGAGAATTAATTCATCATAATGAACACGACCAACAGCATTACCTACCATTTGACCTGTATAAACTTTTTTTAAATCTGAAACGCTAACGTTGCTATTCACTAATGTTTCTCGACGTATGGTATGGATTAATCCCTTGGTGATCTTATTTTCAAATTCTTCTTCAGCTTGTTGAATTAGAGTTGTACAAGCATTTAATCTCGCTCTTAATTCATGACTTCTAATCACGGTCAAACAATCATTATAAACTTTTACAGATGATAAAGTTGGTTTTACTAAGTTACGCATCGTTATTTATTTTTACTTGCTATGATAGCCATTAGTACCGAGCGTGCCTCCATTCCAAGTTGATCATTAAATTCTTTCAATACGGCATTAAAGTTATAATTTTTACTTTCTGCAAGATCTGATAATAATTTATAAAATCCAGATTTTGTAACTTCTAATCCAAATATTTCATTTGTGAGAATCCCTATGTTTTCGCCGAAAGACTCAATATTAAATCTTTCCGCTAGTGAAAGAGATCCGCTTCTACGTAATTTCCAAGCACAACTTTTAGGTACTTCTTGCAAAATTACTGGTGAGTGTGTTGCTACCATTGCAACACCATTAGTAGTGGTTAATAAATCAGAAACAGTACGGATAAACGCTGATAACAAAGGGGGGTGTAAATGGGCTTCAGGCTCATCCATAATTACCAAACTTCTTTCCTGTAATTTTTCAATTAATTTGGTTATGGTTAGTAAAATTATTTTATGTCCAGAACTAAGCCTTCTAAATGTTTTTATTATTTCAACGCGAGACAATCTCGAATCACTCAAGCTTATAAGTTCAACTACTCCTGCCTCACGGAAATTAGGGTCGGATTGTAATGTTGAAACAGCATCCTCCCATCTTTTTTTAAGACCTCTTGATTTACATATTAAAAGACTTTCATAAAATTCGTATGGAAGTTTTGAAGGATCTTTCATTTCTTGACCGTCATTATATCTTAAGCCAATATATGAGTACTGTAAACCATTAATATTAGAAATATCTTCGGTTCTCATATTTAATTCATCAAATGCACTAAAAGATATACATATGAGGTTAGCAAAACTTGAGTTGTCATCGTCATGTTCGTCATCATTTTTAAATTTAAAACCGACCTCTTTTGATTTTGAATCTGAAAGGAGGGAATTTATCATATTATTAATTATATAAGTTTTACCAACCCCATTCCTACCTATAAGTACATGTATATTAGTTGGCGGAAGTGATTCAGGTTCTACATCAAATGATAGATTTAGATTTTGTTTGTGGTCAATATTTACTTGACTGAAGCTAAAACTAAATGGTGTTAATTTAGCCCCTCCCAAAGCAAGCCTATGAAATTGACCCGTAATAGTTGATTTGCTCAAGGATCTTAAGAAGGAACTTTTGACAACGGGTTCGTGTATAACGGCTTCAAGCAGGTCGATGTTTTTTGCAAGATCATTTAAAAGTATAAGGATTTTATCTCTAATTTCAGGGTCTAATTTTTTTAAATTCTCATAATATTCTTCACTTTGACCTAATGAAAAATAATCATCACCAATATACTCGAAAGAATGTCCTATTTTGAAAACACGAGCTGATTCTTCTTGACCTTTAAATCCTATCATAATATTTCCAAGAATCTGCTTTTCTGAATTATTATCTATATAAAATATTCCAAATGAGGTATAGTAACTAAAATCATTCCAGTTATCCCAAGTCAAGAACACTATATTTTTACTTTCAGCCTTATATTCTCCCCATCTATCTAATATTTTAAAAATCATCTTTTAGAAATTAACGTCGTATTTTATTATTAAAGTTATGTCAAATGTAATTTACAAGAAAAAGTACTTAAATTAGGACTACAAACGAATGTTTAATCTTTTTTCTTTAAAAAAATTTATAAAGAAATATTATATTGAAAAAATTTAATCGCACTAGGAATTAATCATTCTCAAACCAATCTTTCCTAATAAGAGCATCAAATTTAGGATCATCAACATTATCTCCTCTCCATTCCCCTACTAATTTAATATTCTCATCCCCTTTCCATGTTGATTCAGGAGCATGTTCTAAAATGATTATTTGAGTTTGAAAATTTGTCCTGACCATAAAGTCAGAACACGCACTAAAAATTAATTTTGTGTTTTCTATATCTTGTGATATTTTTTCTTTTTTCTTCTCTTCTACATTATCATTAGATTTTGGATATTCCTCTGGAAAGTAAACTTGACTAGGCTGGTCTAAAACCAAAAAAGATGGGATATAATTGATTTTACCTTCCTCAGGTAGTTTTAAAAAATACTCATGTAAACCAAGCATTGTAGCCAAATGATAGCACATATGATTTGCACCACTTCCAATTTTAGACAAATAATTACGACTTCCTGTGTTTGTGTCCTCAACCCAAATCCCAACACTTTTGTCTGGATCAAGCCAAACTTTTCTATTATCTTTTGATTCGATGGGTAATTTTTTGATGTAATTATCTATTGTATCACTTACTTTTTTTAAACATGAATTCTTATCAAATGTTTTAGTGAGCTTGAATAGTTCTTCACGTTTCTCATTCAAAATCTTTTTTTGTCTAATAAGCTCCGTAACCAACTCTCCTGTTGGAGCTAAAGAGTCCAAAGTCTTTAAAACATGCTCTATTTTTCCTGTAAATTCAAAAACATCTTGATATTTCTTATAGTATTCTTTATTTTCATCAAGCAATATTTTTATGTTAGAATTAATAGTTAGCAACATTTTTTCCTTATTCCTAACGTCATTCTTTAGGGAGAATTTTTCTTTTTCAAAACTGAACGACATTTTTTTTGACTCTCCTATAATTGAAATATTATTCATTTCACTTTCTTTCAAGGATAACAATTCGTCTATAGCTTTTTCAGATTTTGAATCACAAAAAGGACAAATATCTGTTCCTTTTTGATTTAAAAACCAATCAATTGGCTTTAGTCTCTTATCTAGTTCTAAAACAACATCGGACAAATATTCATTTTTTGATCTATCAAATTGTTCTATTTTTGATAAATCTACTTTCAATGCGTCTAATTCTCTACTAAGCCTAATCCTATTCTTATCAAATTCTTCTAATTTTTCTGAATATCTTAATGACGAATTTTCTTTTAGGAAATTATTGTTTTTTACATTTTTTACAACGTTTCTCAGTTCGCCTTTAATTTGCTCAACATTAGATGTTTCTATATTAATATCTGCATTTGTTAAACCTAAAGTAATTGCTTTCGTATAGTATTCATAAACATCTTTTTGCCAATTTTCATAAGCTTTTTTTAAATCTTCAATCCTCTTTTCATTTTCTCGATATTCTTTTTCAAGAACATCTATATCCTTTTCTAAAACCAACATGTCATAAGATTTGTAACCTAAAACTAAAGGAAATAAATTTTGAAGTCTTTTTAAATGAACAAATGTATCTGTATTATAAAAAATAGTGGTGGAGTTCGCGATAATACCTTGTGGCTGAAATTGAAAGGCTGTGGTGTCTCTAAAACTTGCTGGTGAATCTAGTGGATTATTTTGAAAATCATCATTATCACTAATGTTTTTAAAACCTGACGCTACTGTTAAATGGTTCTTTAATGTTTCCCTGTTTATTTTATAATCATCTTTATCTTTAATCCATTCATTAGTCCGTAATGATTTATTTTCGCCTTTTACGCTTACATTATAATAATACATATTTTCAGATGTACAAATATCTGATGTTGGACAATCCCTAGCAATAAATATTTTTTCACCATTAAGATTAATGAAAATCGCAAATTTATCAACTTTGTTTCTTATTAAATCAATAGGAATATTACAATCTTTACTACCTAGGCAGTAGTCAATAATCGATATTATTGCAGATTTACCTCTTTGACTATATCCAGTTATGACATTTACTTTATCTTCATCAAAAACTATAAATCTTGGTTTATAATTTTTATCTTTTGCATAAAGCATAACCGTTCCTATTTTAAGTTTCATCAGAAATTAATATTTAGTTCAATTTGAATATTTTTTTTGTTTTTTTTGGCAAATATAGCCCCTAACTTATATGCTGTTAATTGAATCTTTTTTATACTGTTTTCTGAACTTAAATTTTCGTTATGAAACTTAATCCTTTCAGTTTTAAATCCTGACATAATCTCAATTGTTTTATTATCCTTGTTATATGATAAGATTCTTTTACTAAAGGCAACATTCAACCCATTAAATGTTTGTTCAGCCATTTTCTGAGCTCGCTCTTGCAGTCCTAAAGTTATACTATGATCTTTCGAAATAGCAGTGTAGAGCTGGTCTGAACTTTTAAAAATTTCCATAGCATTATTATTGTACACGATCGGCAAAACAAAAAAAGCATATTCAATTCGCGGAAACTGAATTACCTCATTCCTACCTTTAGAAACCTTATTATAACCAAGCGTAAAGCTATGTAATGCGAGAGCACTAATAGCAGAATTTTGAATTAAATCGAAAAGATTTTCGGTTCTCATTTACTTTTATATTTTATGTCCCAATCAGGTCTCCATCCTATTTCAGGTTTATTTGATAAATGCAAAAAACAACCGTTTTTAACATATTCGCTTTCGGTAGTAAAACCAAATCCCTCTTTAAATTTTAACTCAATACTTTTCATTATTGTGTCATAAATTTCAATTGAAATTGAAATTTTATCATCTTCGCTATATTCATCTAACTCTTTTAAAACTTTTGAATCGTATAATTCTTGCCAATGAATTTTACATTGCTCAACAAACACCTCAAAATCGTATTCTGTATAATCCCCTTTTATAATTATATGCTTTATCTCGACATCTGAATAAATAAAATCATGAATTGCTTTAAGTATTATTCTTTCCTTTGCGTCTTTATTTCTTTTAATATCCTCTAATTGTGTAACAAACATTTCTTGTCTAACGTTACTAATTAACTGATCATCAATTGCACTTAGTGATTTTTTGGTTCTAAATACGGCATTCATGATAGATGAATTAGTTGTGATTTGATAATATTTACCATCGAAGTCATTTTTGCTAAAGTTTGCAATATCTGAATTTAACCATTTGGATTTTGCTCGCAAACTTATCCATCCATAAAATTCTTCATAAATTGCATTTCTGATTATATCTGTGTAATTATCACCACTTATATGTAATTCAGAAAAAAACTTTTCTTTGGCATTTTCTTCATCTTCAATTATTATATTATTTTTTATTATCTCAAATGAAGATTGATTTGATAAAACAAACTCAATATAATCAATGCTTTTTTTAATGTGAGTACCTTTTTTAGCAGTTGACAATTTTGTTTTTTGAGTAGTTAAGAGATTATTAATCAATGTAAGTACATCGCTAAATTTTTCTTTTTTTATTTTTACCAATAAAGAATCATCTGATAACTTTTTGTTTGTAGAACAAACAAAAACAGTTTTATCATTGAATGTTTTATTCTCGATTTTTTGTATCCAAATTTCTAAAGTTCTCCATAAAGCCTTACTTGTATTTTCAAAAGTAGTACCTGTGCTTAATATACTGTGCTTAGCTTGAAAAGTCATTAATACAGACCCTTTCTCATCATGAGCTGCAACATCATCTACGCTTTCAATAGAGACAAAATCTTTGCTATTTTGTAATCTAGAAAGTGTAAGTAATGCTTTTTCAAATTGATAAATGTATCCCGAAGCTGAACCTGAAGCTAAATCAGACATAAATTATAAATTAATTTTAAAATTTTTCACTCTTACAATGTTTTAATTTGAAATACCAAATTACACTTATTTTAAAGAATTTATTTAATAAAATCAATAATTTATTACTTGTGCATTTCTCACAAAATAATTAAACCCTTAAAACTGGAATTTTATATTTCAAACCATAGAAACCTTATAATTGGAAATAATACTGAATCAGTTTTAAACTGATTTTAAAGAAGGAAACAACTCTAATTGAAGTAAAGTCAAATTGATTGACCACTCAATGAAGTTTTATAAACATAAATGTTTTTATATTGAGGAAAGAGCTGTTTTTTTAGCCATACAATAAATTAACTATGACCCTTCAGTAATATCCCACTAACGAAACATTCTCCCTGAATTAAGCTCGACATCAAACTCGTTCTTTATGAAAGCATATTAATACATTGTCAGATAAAATTTATGTACCCTTTTGGCTTTTTGAGACTCAATTAAAAATTGGATGAGCATCTATATAAACAGAGGCTTCAAAATATAATTTCAGTAAATCTCGTTTGTGTTGTAAATCTATAGATTAACAACTAATCGTTACTCTTCCCTTTTTTTAGAAGTTCGTTGTATTCTTCTAAGAGCTTCAAATACTTGTTCTTCCAGTATTCCGCTTGTGATTCTTCTTTTTTATAATCATCTACGGGTTCATTACTAGCATTTTGATAAGGATTAAATTCTTTAATCTCTTCTGTGAAATCATAATGGATGATCTTCCCTATTTGTAGTATTATATCCAGAGAAACATTATTATTTTCAAACATCAGATACATCCACCTTCTGCTTTTATCCAAACGTTTCGCTAATTCCGTGATAGGATAACCACTAATATAAATAGCTTTTTTTATTATTTCTCCTCTGTGTTGCATGGCTCAAATTTGTGTACTTAAGCGAGAAATAAATTTTACTAAATATACACATATACGTGCATTTTGAGTGTATATTTGTCGTTGACCATATTGTTCTAAGCACTCATGAGTATCTGAAGTGTGCATAAAAAGCTCGGTTCAGCTCGGAGGCAATTTAAAGCCCTAAAAAAAAATGGGATAGTTATAATAAAATTTTAATAATCGCATCTGCTTCTAACAGAGACAAAGGGAAGGGTAGGAAAATATAGATAGAAAAAGTTGTCGTTCAATTTAAAGAACAAGCAACCTCGTGAATCTATAAGTTTCTATAGGGAATAATTATTAGAAGAGGTAAAAAAGAGTTCGACAAATCAAGCAACGCTCAGGGATAAGCTGGGTTGAAAACTATATAAAATAAGCAATGACATTTACAGAGGCTAAACAGGAATTTGATATTAAATACGAAAACGTAACAGAGTTTGATTGTTTCATTCAAGAACACCTAACTTTTAATAAAAAAACTAATTTTAAAAAGAAGAACGGAACTAAAAACGAGCAGTATTATAAATGGCAGTTTTTGTACTCAATTATACAATCTGGACTCTTCACAAAAGATTTTGTTGGAACAGAAGTACACTTTCCAAAAGGAAATAAATCTTCTGCACCTTTAAAACTTGACGGAGCAATTTTTGACGACATTACTTGGTTTGACAAATACAAAGACTACCACGAAAACGGAAATAATGAAAGCTTAGAATGGTTACGTGAACATTTAATAGTTACATTAGAATTCAAAAAAGAAGACAACAAAAATGTTGTGGATGTTTGGGATAAACAACTAAAAGCTTATTTAAACGAAAGCAGAAGACCGTTTTGCTTAGCAGTTTTATACGACACAGAAAGACTTTATTTATTCCGTAAACACAATAATAAGTTTTTAAGATATAGCGAAGAATTTAATACTAAAGGCGAAGACAGCAAGACCAAAGAATTGGCTTTGCACCTTCCAGACCCATACTTAAATATCCCAAGTTTTGTAGATATTTTAGAATGGACAGAAACCACAAAAATTGATCGTTCCAAACGAGGAATTAAAGAGTTAGATATTATTTCTGGAGTACATTCAACGCAAATTAATGATGCAATGAGTAGTATTTTACGAACTATGGAAAAAGTTGGTTTAGTAAATGAAAGGGGATTTGAACTTTTAATTCAAATATTAGCATTAAAGATTTTTGATGAGAAAAGGAATGAAAAAAATCACATTCATTTTTTAGACTATTATATTACCGAAGATGAAAGAAATTTCAAAACTCTTGCAGATTTAAATCTCCAAGAATTTCTCACTAGGATTAATCATTTACGCTTAGAAGCTTCTGGGACTTATCATAGAATCCTTAAAGATAACACGTTAAACCCAAAAGATGAAAATCATATAAAAGTTTTGATTGAAATTGTATTACAATTTCAAGATTACTCATTTGTAAAGTCCCATAAAACAGATTTATACCAATTAGTATTTTACAAATTCGCTCCAAAATTTTCAAAAGAAGAAAATGCTCAATTTGTAACACCATTACCATTAATAGAGTTTTTAGTTAGTATTGTAAATCCAAGAAATGGAGAAACAGTGATTGATCCGACAGTTGGTATTGCTGATTTTCTTTCCGTTTCTTATGTCAATTCAAAAAGTAAGCTAGACGATAATAATATTTTCGGGATGGACATTTCAGACCAAATGGTAATGCTTGCTACCTTAAATATGTTATTGAATGGTGATGGAAATGCCAAAATTAAAGCCATAGCTGGTCAAGGCTCTATTCTTTCGAAATTTGACCATAAGGGAGATGTTATTGAACTTGTACCTAACATGAATAAAAATGGTCAATGGGATAATCGACCTGATGAAAATCAATTAAAAAAATTCGATGTGGTTTTAACTAATCCACCATTTGGGGAAGATAGAGCATTCGTGCCTTTAGATGATAGAGAACTTGAAATGATACAATGTTATGAACTTTGGCATTTGTACGGAAGTAAAGGAGAACAACCTTTAAAAGGAAAAAAGAAAAAGGCAGAAAAACAAATTAACAAATTAGATAAAGGGATAATATTTCTTGAAAATGCATATCGTATTTTAAAGGAAAATGGCAGAATGGGAATAGTAATCTCTAATTCCATTGCCAGTATTGATAGCCACAAAATAGCAAGGAAATGGTTAATGGATAAAATGCGAATCGTTGCCATTTTTGATTTACCAGCTAATGTATTTGCTGAAACAGGGGTAAATACTTCAATTATTGTAGCCTATAAACCCAACGAAAAAGAATTAACTAAATTAAAAGCACAGAATTACGAAGTGTATTTTAAAGGTATTGAAAAAGTCGGTTATGAAGTAAAGACAAGTAAACGAGTAAAGTTTTTTTCGCCAAACTATAAGATCAATTACGAAAACTTTGAAATAGAAATTGACAAAGACGGAAGAGCTTTACTAGATGAAGAGTTCACAAATACTATTTCTGAATTTAAGAAATGGTGTTTGAAACAAGAAAAATCTTTACAGGATATTTTTATAAAAGTTAAGTAATCATGAGCAACAAGTATATAAACACACCTAATTCAATCTCTTTCAACACTATTGTTGAGAAAGACTATACTTTGTCTTCCTCGCAATATATGGACTTGATAATGCCAAACGAAAATTTTCTTTATGTGAAAGACTTTTTGGAAAGAAATCTACAAAGAAATGATTTAGGAGCAGAAGTTGGTTCATTAAATTACATTGGACAATCTACACATTATTTTGTAAGAACTAGAGCTTTGCAATCTCATTCCTTTTTACCAGAAATAACAAGTGAAACAGCATTGTCTATAATGCCAAATTCATTTGTAGAGATGAATTTAAGAGAGGGTGATATTCTGATATCGAAGGACAGCAATATTGGTGAAATAGTAATTTTAGATAAAGATTATCCAAATTTTATGCTGTCAGGTGCAATTTACAGATTACCAATAACAGAAAAAAAATACTATTTATTGGCATTTATAAAACATGCTATTTTTAGAGAACAATTGGATTTTATGGTTCCAAAAGGAGCTACAATTCGCCACGCCAAAACAATGTTTTTGGACTGTAAAATTCCAATGCCTAATAAAGATACGGAAAGTGTAATCAACTTTGTCGAAGTTTTAACCCAAGCCATAATCAACAAAGAAAAACTAATTAAAGAACGCCACGAAGCCATTTTAAAAGCTATTGAAACTGAGTTGGTGGAAAATCAAAAACCATACAAGTTTAGCTTTGAATTTCCAAGAATAAATGAATTGCAAGAAGTCGGTAGGTTAGATACTAATCTTTATAGAAAGCATTTCAAAAATGTAGTATTTGAAATTCAAAACTACGAAAGAGGTTCTCAAACCATTTCGGATTTAGGTTTCACTCTTTCTCGAGGTCAAAATTTACAAGTTTCAAACATCGGAGAAAGCGTCTATTCAAAAAAAAAACATCCAAACTTTTATACTTTAATGTTGCCAAAATTCCTTTCAAAATACGGAACTGTTGATAAAATTGAATATTTAGGGAATCAGAATAATTTAAAAACTTTACAAAAAGGAGATTTAATTTTTGGAGCCGAAGGTTTTGAAAAAGGAAGGTCTATTGTGATAATTGAAGAACAAAGCCGTGCAATTACTAACATTCACGGAATTACAATTCAACAAAAAGAACAAAATGTAAAAAAAGCAATTTACGTAAAATGTTGTTTGGATTATTTTCGGAGCAAAGGACTGATAGACCTTTATGCAGTTGGTGGAAATGGCGGGAGTTTAGGACAGAAATATTGGGAAATTATACCATTCCCAATATTTGACATATCTATACAAAACGAAATAACTAAACTTTATCACAATGTGAAAATTGAGTACAAAACAGAAAATTTTACTTTAGACAACTTTTTAGACAAAGATACTGAGTACAATATGCATGCAGGAATTTACGAGTTAGACAAGACAGCAAAGCAATTAAAAGAAATATTAAACCAATCCATTGATGCTATAGTAAATGATAGAGAGGTGGAAATAAGATTTAAGTAAGATACATGCACTCACGAAATCACCTGACTTCGAGAGTTTTTTTTAAGATAGATAAGAAAACTCTAAAAATTTTCATATACCTTTCCCTATAATAACAAATTTCTTTCTGATTTAACCTAACAAGCTTAATTGATCGAAATACCGATAGTATTAAGTAAATAATCCATTTAAGAATTATGATAATCATTTTTAAAGATCAAACCGACACGATTTGTCGGTCTATTTTATTACCTTAGCAAAAATACAATTTCACTTATGGCAAAAGTCGGGTTTTACAAACGTTATTTATACATTGTTGATAGATTGAAATCAGTACCGAGCAACTTTCAGGATTTGCACAAATATGTGATGACAAAACTTGAAAATGATGATTTGGGCAGTAATTTCGAATACTCTTCCCGTACATTCGACAGAGACAAAAAAGATATTTTCGACTTGTTCGGAATATTGGTGCAATACAACCGCAAGGAGAAGGTTTATTATATTGATGAAGAAGTTGAAGATCCTTCCGTCTCAAGAATGATAGAAGCATTTTCTATACATCAGGCATTGAAAGAAGGAAACCAAATCTCTCCAAGTATCTTTTTGGAAAAACGTAAAGCATCAGGAACCCATCTTATAAATGGTATTTTATATGCAATTCAAAACAACTGGCAAATATCATTTACGCATACCAAATTTTGGGAAATGGAAATAACCCAACGTACGGTTAAGCCAATTGCTATAAAAGAGTCACAACACCGTTGGTACCTCATCGCACAAGACAACAAAGATTCCGAAATCAAAAAGTTCGGTTTCGACCGAATTACCGATTTAAAAATTTCGGACATCAAATTTAAGCCCATCGTTTTTGATGTAGAAAAACACTACCAATATGCTTTTGGTGTGGAAACCAGTTCCCAA
Source organism: Flavobacterium sp. DW-iso2 (assembly GCF_058725285.1). NCBI lineage: Bacteria > Pseudomonadati > Bacteroidota > Flavobacteriia > Flavobacteriales > Flavobacteriaceae > Flavobacterium > Flavobacterium sp. DW-iso2. The sequence goes on from NZ_JBZXDY010000040.1 coordinate 15,675, forward strand.
GCGCAGAAAATTATATTAGAATTTACATGGCGACAAGGTAATTACATCAAATCGTTTCCATTGCACTCCTCTCAAAAAATAATTTCTGACTTTAAAGCTTTCCTGACAATTGAATTATTTATGCATCCTTCCTATGATTTTGGTATGGAATTGCTGAAATATGGGGAGGACGTAAAAGTAATAGAGCCTTTAAAATTAAGAGAAGAGATGAAACATAGAATAATTCAAATGATGCGGATGTATAATCTTCATAAATCAATTATTTAAAATTTAATTTTAGTCAAATAACAATTTTACCGATACTCCTCAGTATCGGTTTTTTTTATTAAAAATAACACCGACACAGTTTGTCTGTCCTTCCTTTGACATTTGCTTAATGTTTAGGCTTAAATGGTATTACTAGCCATTTTCTTAACCGTTAAGTAAGTAACTCAAAATAACAATTAAAAAATTTACACCATGAAAAAAACATTGTTTTTATTTGCAATAACTATGATTTTTGAACAACAAACACAAGCACAAACAATAGGACAAGATTTAATTGGCGCAGGATTATCATCATTATTTGGTGGGAGTTCAAAAAAACAAAAGAAAATCGAAAGAGAAAGATTTGTAGTTGATTCAATCAACAACGCACTAGCTAAGAAAAAAGAAGAAAGAAAATTTTTTGTTAAGGATTCTATAAAAAATGCAGAATATGTTAATTATCAAAATAAATTAGCCAAAGAAAAAGAGTTAGAAGAAAAAAAGAAACAAGAATGGTCTTATGGTTATTCTAAGGAAAATCCCTATTCATTCACTTTCCATAAAACTATAGTTGGTTATTTTGTGGGGGGAAATATTGATTCACCAAGAATAGCTATGGATATTTTTTCTGATTCCACTACGACAAGTAAAATTGGTTCGGTAAAATTAAGTGAAATATTACCAACAGAAGTCTTTGATGTCTTGGCTTATAATCCATATAATAAACAATATTTGATTAAATCGAAAAAAGACAGCAAAATATGTGTTATACATGAGGATGTTATGTACTACCAAAATTGGGGTAAAAGTAATGGTACTACATTAACTACTGAATACATAAATCCACAAATTGTTGCTCAGAAAAAAATATTACTTGATAACTACCGTGTAAAGTTAAATGGTGCTTTATCTACTGTTGATAAATTAGAAGCGATTCATGCCAAACACATGTATAAAAGAGTTAATTCATTTGGTGTTGTAATCGAGAGAGGTTACGACAAAGATAAATTTACAGCACAGGAAAAAGTTACATACAAACAATTAATTTTTAAATTGGAAAAACAACGTAATGGTATAAATACTGAATTAGATAGAAATTTAGGTAGAAACAAAACCATGAGAGGATTGATTGATACCAATGACATCAATAAACAAATGCAAGTTGAACACGCTTATACCGATTATTCGTATTATGCATTAAAATGGTAATACTCTTATCCCCATATGTAATGTATGGGGTATTTTTTTTATAAATTAGAGGAATTCAAAAAAACATTCCTTAGACCTATAACTTTAGAAAAAAAAAGTACAATATTATTATATTCATGATTTGTACTCTTCAAAAAAAGCAAAAAAATTAAAAGAGATCACTTATCAGAGTTTAATTTTAGCGCAAATAGTAATTTGTCTAATTCTCTACATTGATTGCATTGCAAAATTGAATGATTAATTGAAAAAATAAAAGAATGAAAATATCTTTTTCTCCGACACGTTTTGGCTGTATTACGACATAATTTTGATAAAAAATAAATGAAACCATAACTTAATTTAAAACATCATTACATGAAAAAGATAACAATAGAACTGACAGATGAGCAATACGAAAAAATGGAGGCGCACAAAAAAAGAGGAGCTGAAATAAATGGGGAATCGGATAGTCTTTCTGGATGCAGTATTAAATTATGTTGCACGCCAATAGAAGATTGGCTCGAAATCGATATGAATGGCGTTTTGGATTTAGGAGAAGTAAACTGGAAAATTGAATAGACTATTGAATACTTATTTTTTTTTAAAATTCTACTAACACATACAAGAATGAATAACGAAATATATTACAAAGTGGAAGGTACTATGTATCGAACAAAAGGAGAAGAAACTAACCCTATTAAAATTGATGAAACTTTTGAAGATGTAAATCCAATTGTTGCCAGAGAAAAAGCTTTCAGTCATTATCAAAAATATATCGGTCTATTTCTTCAAAAGAATGGAAAAGAATATGAAAGCCATGAAAAAACGGTGGCAGAACTAATGGATTTTTTTGTGTCAGGACGAAAACATAAATTGTTCCCAGATTTAGTTGACATGGATGGTACGCATTTGAGTATTTATCTGGTAAAAAAGACACCAGAAACTTTTCAGAACGCTTTAGGAGAAACTGATTATCAAAGTAAATGGCGAATTCATTGGATAGACAATCAATCCGAGGATTGGACTGCATACATCTTGAAGTCTTTGATGTATGAATATTCAACTTATATAAAGAATGGATATAATTGCAAGAGTCACGTGACAATGTTTAACACCCTTAACTATTTTAAGAAAAGAAGTATTCAGCGCATCTTACAAACGCCACTATTCATGAGTGGCAGGAGAACATAAACCTACAAGTATTAGTCTTAATTCAAGAGAAGTATTTTTTTTGCTTTATGTTATTCAATAAGAAATATTTACATAACATTAAATATACCTCAAACGGTTTTAATATTTGGTGTAGCATTTGTCTTCTCATCAAGTTGTCAACTTTTTTCAGCAAGCATTTTTTTATAAGCATCAATAATTTCTGAGTGTGATGATGACAATAGGATTCGGGAATAACGTTTAGTCATATTTCCTTTGTAGTACTTTCTAAAATTCTTAGTATTTGGTTCATTTCGCTCTGCAGTTGTTAAATATCCTGCAAATGAAATTGGTTGTTTTTTTGTTTGTTGTTCGTATAATAGCCCAGTTGTTTCACGATGCACGAACCGCATTTTGTGATAATAAAGTTTCCTGCAAAACTTTCCTGTAATTGGACAAACAAAATATTTCACAAAACCATTACCAATGTTTGAGGGAACTGATTCTATGCTTATTTTATGTGTTATTGTATTGTCTGTTCCCTTTGGATATGCAAAAGTTACAAATTTTTCATTTTCATTTGCAATAAACGTTATGTTTAATTTCAATGAAGCTTCGTTGTTTTTTATCAAATTTATTGTTGTAGCTGTTTCAGAGGTTTTAAAATCTCCTTTTCTTGTTAAATCTGTAATGCTTATTGTTAAACAATTTTCTAATGTCATAATGTTATCTGTTTTTTTTGCACCATTGAATTATCTCTTTTTTTTTAAAAAAATTATTTTTTAAAACTCTAAAATATTAAGGTATATATCCTTTGAAATTTATAATAATACGAGAAAAGCCTACTGCGCAATGTTGCAGTAGGCTTTTTTTTTAAGTAATTCGCTTTCATGAGTGTTTAATTATCCATAACTTTTTAGAATGTTAAGTTGATCGCAATTTAATTCATAGACCTGTTTCAGTTCTTAATCATTAATATCACAGAGTTTTATTACGGTTAAACGGTTTAAATGATTTTTTCGATATAATACCTGTTAATGTTTTTAATTTTTATTTTTTATTTTTTAAATCTTAAATTATTAAATTTACCGTAACAACTGTAACAACTTTGAAGAACAGTAGATTTTTAACCGTATTTAAACTGTTAATCAGTTTTTTTTAATAGCGATTCTAGAGTATTACTATGTTCTATAGTTTTAAAATCAATATCAAGCACTCCAAGCTGTTGGAAGATATTTTTATAGACCCATTTTTTTTGTGATTTTGAGTAGTCCCAATTTTTTAAGCTATCATTTTTTTTAATGGAATAACTAAACCACACTTCAATATAATCTCGAATGTTTTTGTGATTGAAAAGTTTGTCATTTTTTAAGGGGTTTTCGTATTCTTGGTAAATTTCATAAAAATCAGTCACATTAAAGGGTTGCTGTTTTTGCAATAGAATGTTTAAAATACGCACAAATTCGTTTAATACAATTTCGTTACTAAATTTGACATTATAATTGTCTATGTCTTTGTCATAATTAGGTTTTGTTAATCCTTTTTCAAAATATAATTTTACGCACTTGAAAATAAACGAGTAAAACATATTCCATTCATTTGAATTCCAATCCACAAAGAAGCGCTTGCCAAATTCATCTACTGGAGTATTATTACTATTGTAATGATTATTTATCTTAAACTCAATAAATCGCCTATTTGTGGAGTTTTCATCAACTGAATAAGGAACTAACCAATTGGTAGTTATTAAAAATTTTGGTGAATTTTCAAATTCCAGCATTTCAGCTTTAGTTCCTTTTCTTTGGCGGTTAATTCCGCCTAAAATATTTGTGTACAAACTATCATACTTGAATCCTGCTACAACATCGTCAATACAATATAAACGTATTCCATCATCTAAATCTCCAAAAACAAAATCATAATCAGGATTAAATTCTTTCCCACCTTTTAACATTGTTGGGAGTAATTGTTTTAGTCCTAGAAAAATTAGTGATTTACCACGACCTCCATTTCGTCTTGTCCCATCTGCTCCATCATCACTCAATATAATTGCTGGAGAATTAGAGGGGTCTTTATAATTATGAGCCATATAACCAATAAGTATTTTTAGTATCTCAGAATTTTCTCCGCCAATATTATTTATGAATTTTTCATAATCTCCGATTTCCTCGGTATAACTAAAGTCATGCTCTTGAATTTTGTGTTTGTGAAAAAAGCCTGATACAGAATCATATTTTTGATTTTTAATGTTTCCTTGTTTATCCATCATAATTAAACCATTCTCGAATGACAAAGCGAATGTGAATTGAGTATCTCTGTAAAAGATTAATTTTTGAGAATCGAGAAGAGGTAATGATTCAGATATAATTTTTTTGTACTGACCAGCGATAAGATCTTCAACTGCTGAAAAATTAATCTTACTTTCAATAATTCCTTCCTTAAATATTGATAATAAATCTGTTTTAGTATTAAGAAACTCTATAACGTTGCCTTTATTTCTTGTCAGTAGTATTTTGTCATTTAATGATGTTATTCTTTTAACGCCAGAATCAACAAGAAAATCACGACAAAGAGCAGGTGTTGTTTTGAATTTACCCTTTTCATCTCTAAAATAAAACAGCCCTTTTACGTTGGGATTTTTATCTGGTCTGCAAATCTCTTTTATTCCAAACTCAACAATATCAAACAGAGTTACGTTTATAATCTGAGATTCCAAGACAAAAACCGCATCATGTAAACGGACATAATTTTTTAGATTATTTTGAGCAATAAATTTTTCGATATAACATTTCTCATACTTACTAAAGTCTCTATAAGCACGTCCTTTTTCGGAGAAACGCTCGGGAGTTAATACATTGTAAGCCTTAGTACCATAAACTTTTTCTAATTCGTTAATCGCTGTCGTATAGTAATCCCCATATTCCTCGCTGGAATGTGCATTCAAATATTTAGCAAATAATTTCTTGCTCAAAATGTCATAAACTGTGTGTCGGAAGTTTGTTCCTAATTCTTTATCGATAAAAGTTGGATAAGCTCGTTTAATATCATTTTCTTTAATTTTAAATGGCAAGAATCCTCTTAAAATGGATGGTATTTTGACCAAAGGGTTATATTCCCTGCTATCATATGCTGTTACATTAAACAGTACATCATCTTCTGTTTCGTAAAGACCTTGTAATTTTAGAACCATATAAATAACATAATTTTTATATGCCTTTATGTTGAACGGATTATATGTTTCGTTATTTTTCCTTTTCTCATCCGCTTTTAGCATATACTTATGTAACAATCCAGGGTCGTAGTTAAAATACTTTTCATCCAATTTTTTTCCATTTTCAGAATAAGCGATTAGGAACAGTATCAAATGATTATTTTCGGGAGGGTGTTTTCTAAAGAATTCGTAAACTACAATAAAATATGTATCCCTTTTTGAGTGAAATTGTATTTTGCAAATTGCATCATCAATAGTGAATTTCATTTTTGTAATACTTGACTTTTTTTTAATACTTGCCACAAATTCTTCTTCCCAAGCTTTCATTACATCAATGCTTGATATTTTGTTAAAATCTGACATAGGCTTAAATATTTAGAGGTTTAAGGCTTGCTTCGATTTCGGAACGGAGGAAATAAACTCTTCCAGATAATCCCAGCGGATTTAATGTACCATTGTTTTGCCACAGTGCGATAGTGGTAATGTGTACGCCAAACATTTCAGCAACATTACTTCTTGTGAGATAAGTAGCTGGCTCTTTTGGAGTAAAGTTTTTAGAAAGAATTTTGAATTGTTTCTGTATACCTTCTTCAATTAAATTTTGTAATTCTTCAGGCGAAATTTGATAAAGCTGTATTGCTTCCATAAATAAAATTTTTTATAATTATTATGGTGCAAATGTTGAAATACGTTCATACTGTGGGAAGTACGAAATTGTACTTTTTACGGTACGAAGATTATTCTTTTGACTTATACCACTCTAAAGCAGCTGCATAAAGGTTTTTCCGATTTTGATTACTTAACACTATTAAGGTTTTTATTTTTCCTAATTCCTCATAGTTTTCCTCAAACCAAGTTTTAAAAGGTTCTGGGGACTGATGGATAAATTTGTCTTGATGCATTCTTCTGTAATAATAGCTTACATCGTCTTTACGCCCTCTATCTTTTCTTATACAGGTTTCTAAAATGTATTTAAACAATTCGAAACCATTATTTGAAAATATGTTGTCATACTTGTTGAAGGTTGCTTTGATAAGAGCTAAGTTTCCCTGTACATCTATCGTTTCAGATTGTAGAGGTTCATTCGAATCAATATTTTCAAGGGCAGATTCAATAAATTCAATGTCTGTTAGGCACATTTCACTCTTAGTAAACTTTGCTATAGGGCTGTTGACTAGATAGCTCTTTCCATAATAATTATTAACTGCGTCGGTTTTAGATTTAATTTCTTTCTTTCGATTTAGGTTAATATCACCATAATCAATTAAATTTTTGTCCCGTAAACCAAAATTTATTTCTAATATATGTCTGTTAAGTCTTGTGTATCTTATTTGTGCAATATAATTCGCAATAACTTCTTTCAATTCTTTAACTGTTTTTTTACAATCAACTGTAAAAGAATCTAATTCTGTTGTAAAATTAGCTTGCTCATCTTCTAAGAATTTTTTCAATATTATTTCTTTATAGATACATTTTTTTTCTTCGATTGTTGATTCTGTAATTGGCTTTTGTATTGGATCAATACCAAAACCTGTGGAGTAGCAAAAATTAAGCGTAAATATTTGTTAGTCTGAAAAGGAAAAACTC
>NZ_JBZXDY010000041.1:0-22979 GCF_058725285.1 Flavobacterium sp. DW-iso2
CGGTTTATATATTTAAAAAATCATAAATCTGGGATTCATAACCCTGAGGTCACGAGTTCAAATCTCGTTCTCGCTACTTACAAACCCCTAAACAACAACTGTTTAAGGGTTTTTTATTGAGGCTAATTCCTTACTTGAGCAGAACAAAGAGTCATGAAATTCAAAACACCACGCAGTTATATACTTGACAATGTAAACAATACAAAAAAAAAGACCTCCGGTTAAGCGAAACAATTTATTTTTTCCTAAGTAAAATGCAACACAATTTTGCAATTATTAGAAATTAGAATTGTAATTAAACCTCATTTCGATGGGATTTGCAATAGTAACTAAAATCGATTGATAGTTCGCCCACATAATTCCTATATTTTCAATTTATACAGTTCAGACTATTGAATTAATATTCCAGCATCGGCCAAAGTACTTTCTATTGAAATATTTGGAAATTTTTCTGGTATGCCTTTGTGTGTTAAACCATAGTCAACTTCAATTGTATTGATACATGATTCTGAATGAAGAATAGTGATTAATCATTCTACTTACATCCAATTCACCTCCTTTTTAAGACGAACTTCTTTATAGGAATGTAACCTCCAAAAGCTTGATTCTATAATTTACTAAAACAATATACTGCGGCACAATAAAAACACTCAGAACAATTTAAATCTGGATAGAATTTAATTTTATTGCAATTTTAGAAACTTCAAATACCATTGTGCTAATAAAATTATACTATCCTTTTTTTTTATATATTTGTTTTTGAACCTTTCTAATAATTTCTAGAAAATATAGTCAAAAAAAAACTCTCTTAACTTCCCTGCTCCCTATAAAGTTGTATACTTTCCAATATTTCAAAGTTGTTAGTCGCAATGGGTTAATGACACACTATAATAAGCCAATCAAACCATGACAAGAAGCATCTTTTTTTATATCCTGCTTTTGAATTTCGTTTTCCTACAGACCTCTTGTAATTTAACAGCTACAGAAGAACGTGAAATTTCAATAGGCTTTTCACAAAGTGTTGGAAATGACTTATGGAGAGTTTCAATGAATCATGCAATGGAAGTCGAGGCCTCTCTTCACCCCCACGTCAATTTGACTATATATAATGCGCATCACCAAGCTAAAAAACAAATTCTTGATATAGAGAAGTTTATTGATAATAAAGTTGATGTAATAATAATTTCCCCATTCGAATCTGACTCTATTGTTCCCGTTATAGAAAAAGCCAAGGCTAACGGTATACCTGTTATTTTAATAGACAGAAAAGCAAGCACAACTAATTACAATACTTACATAGGCGCAGATAATATTGAGGTAGGTAGATTAGCAGGAAAATATGTTGCTGCTTCGTCAAAAGGGAATGCTACTGTAGTTGAAATTAAAGGAGATCACACAACTTCTCCAGGAGTAGAAAGGAGTGAAGGTTTTAAACAAATTATTAGTAAATACCCAGGAATCAAATTACATACAGTAGGTTCTGTGGACTCTGAATATCCAAAAACAGAATTTGCCAGATTATTAGATAGTTTACAAAATATAGATTATGTATTTTGTTATAATGATGTTATCGCATATAATGCCTGGAAAATAGCTAAAAGTAAAGGTTTAGGAAATAAATTAAAGTTTATAGGAGTTGATGGTCTCAATGGTCCCTTTGGAGGGATTCAATTGGTTAAAGAAGGAGTTTTGAGTGCAACTATTTTGTACCCTACAGGAGGTAGTGAAGCAATAAAAATAGCCTTGAAAATTGTATATAATGAAATAGTTCCCAAAAAAAACAAACTTACTACTACAATAATAGATTCACTTAACGCAGATATTATGAGTAATCAATTTGACAGAATAGCCATTCAACAGTCAAATATTGAAGAACAGCAAAATATCATTAAAAGCAAAGGGAAGGAATATGCAACTCAAAATAATTTATTGAAACTATTATTTGCATTATTTATTTTAACATTGTGTTTAGCAGTGTACAGTATCTATTCTCGCATTGCGATTAGCCGTAAAAAAGAGGAATTAGAAATAAGAAACAAAAAAATTAAAAGTCAAAGAAATGAAATTAAACAATACTCAGAGGAATTAAAACAAAGTAATGAAGCACGATTAAACTTCTTTATGGGTTTGTCACATGAATTTAAAACGCCTTTGACTTTAATTTTAAGTTCTGTAGAGTCTCTGGGAACAGAGCTTAAAAGCAAAGGAAATTCAGTAAATAAAGAGATTACTTTGATGTATAATAATTCTAGAAGGTTGCTTCGATTAATCAATCAATTATTAGACTATAGAAAAGTTGAAGACAAAAAATTTATATTAAGAGCTTCAATCACTAATTTGTTTGATTTTTCAAATAGTATTATTGCGGATTTTGAAAGAGAAGCAAAGAAACTTAGTATCGATTTCTCTTTGGTGACAAACAATCCTGATCTTGAGGTTTATATTGATCGAAATCTGATGGACAAAGTATACTTTAATTTGCTTTCGAATGCCTTTAAATTTACTCCAGAAAAAGGTAAGATTTCTATTGTGATAAATGAAGACAAACTGAAGAACGAGGTTAAGATTTATTTTAAAGATTCTGGGATTGGAATCCCGGAAAATGAATTAAAAGAGGTGTTTAGTGCCTTTTATCAAGGCTCTAACAATTTTAGAAATAGCTCCGGTATTGGTCTCCATCTGTCCAAAAGTTTTATTGATTTACATAAGGGAAGCGTCGAAGTTCAATCGAAAAACGGAACTGATTTTATTATAACATTACAATTAGGAAAAGAACATTTAGATCCTAAAAGTATAGTGAACACCCCAGCTTTACACTTCGTTAATCAGAATGATTATCTTGACGAAGAAGTTCTGCCAAACAGAGAAGTTGCAAATTCAGATGATAAATATTCTATTTTATGTATCGAAGACAATGTAGATCTACTTGATTATATGACTCAAAAACTGTCTGTTGAATTTTCTATTTATACCTCTGCCGGATCTGATGCAATTAATCGTGCATTAGAGATGATACCTGATGTTATAGTGTGTGATTTGAATTTGCCAGGAAAAAATGGATTTGAAATTTGTGAAATTCTCAAGAAAGATTTAAGGACTTCTCATATCCCGATAATTATTCTTACTGCTTCAGATGACCAGGATTCCTATCTGAAGGCCCTAGAAAGTGGTGCCGATGTTTTCCTAACAAAACCATTTAGTTTAAAAGTACTAGTTCATTCCATAAAAGGATTACTCTTTAACCGAGAAAAATTACGCTTTTATTATTCTAATAATATTGCAAATATTGCAAATAATGAGAATGTCAATTTTGGAACTTCAGAACAGAATTTTCTTAGAAAGCTTAATGAGTTAGTAGCTTCAAATATTGATAATTCTATTTTTACCGTCGAGGATTTAGCTAAAGACTTGAATATTTCTCGCGTGCAATTATATCGAAAAGTAAAAGCGATTTTAGGGATTAGTGTAAGTGATCATATCAATAATATAAGATTAGATAAATCAAAGGAACTGCTTCTAAATTCGAATCAAACTATTTCTGAAATAGCATATGCAGTTGGATTTTCTTCTCCAAATTATTTCTCAACTACTTTTAAAAATAAATTTGGAGTGTCTCCAAAGGAATTCAAAAATCAGAAAACACGATTATAAATAAGTTTTAAGATGCTAATTGTGAGCTTTAACCCTTCTATTATATTCCTAGGAATTGTCTGTACCTTATTATTTACTGAATTTAATCTTCTTTTAAAACCTACCTAATAATAGACGTATTTTAACATTAAGCATAACCATCAAAATATACTTTTGATGGTTTTTTTGTTTCTACTCACCAACCCCAATGTTTAACTTTTACTTAAATAAACCCAAAGATTAATGATATACGAGTATTGATGTCCTTTTATTTCTTATTATGATTAATAACCATGTAACATGATTCTACTTTTAGTAACATAACTGTAACTACAACGAAGTAGCACATATAATTTTTAAAGTTAAATCCGCTAGAATTAAAGGCTATAGCTATAGTTATTGTGTTTTTTTATAAGCGTTGTATAACATTGTAACATCTGTAAATAATAATTGTTTTTTTTACACATAATTTAGCAATTCAATATAATAATTATACATAATGAAAAAAATAGCGTCTTGGGCCTTGATAGCTTCGCTAGCAGGTTTCCTCTTTGGTTTTGATACTGTAGTAATTTCAGGAGCCGATAAAAATTTACAATCGATTTGGAATTCATCTGATGCTTTTCACGGGACAGTTGTCATGGGAATGGCACTATGGGGTACGGTACTAGGTGCCATATTTGGAGGAATACCCACTAATAAAATAGGAAGAAAGAATACCTTATTATGGATTGGAATTTTATTTTTGGTTTCAGCCATTGGTTCAGCTTTTGCAAATGACCCGATTGTTTTTGCTGTTTTTAGATTTATTGGAGGAATCGGAGTTGGTGCTTCAACAATTGCTGCACCAACTTATATCTCAGAGATTGCTCCAGCAAAGGATAGAGGAAAATTAGTAGCGTTTTATCAATTCAATATTGTTTTAGGAATCTTAGTTGCCTTTCTTTCTAATTATTTATTGAAAGACATTGGAGAAAACTCATGGAGATGGATGATGGGTGTTGAAGCATTTCCTGCCATAATATATGTATTGCTGGTTTTATTTATTCCTAAAAGTCCAAGATGGTTGCTGTCTAAATTTAGAAATGATGAAGCTAAAAAGGTTTTACAGTTGATGGAACAAGACTCTGACTACGAGAAAATGAAGGAAGAAATAGAGCTTGATAACGACAACGCGGCAATTGCAAACGATACTATCTTTTTGCAGAAATACAGAACTCCTTTGATATTGGCTTTTTTAATGGCTTTTTTCAATCAGCTGTCAGGAATTAATGCATTCTTATATTATTCAAGTAGAATATTTCAGGAAGCAGGTCTTGGCGAAAGCACTGCCTTGTTGAGCAGTATAGGTATTGGTGTCGTGAATTTGATCTTTACGCTGCTGGGTGTTTTTCTTATTGATAAATTGGGACGTAGGGTTTTAATGTATATCGGTTCTGTTGGTTATATTATATCACTTAGTTTAGTAGCAATGGCTTTCTTCCTTCATTGGGAAGGGATGGCAGTCCCAATATTTTTGTTTCTTTTTATTGCTGCACATGCGATAGGACAGGGTGCGGTAATCTGGGTATTTATTTCAGAAATTTTCCCGAACCATCTTAGAGCATCAGGGCAATCCTTTGGGAGTACTACACATTGGGTTCTAGCGGCTATAATTCCATCATTAATTCCATATTTGTTTTCTACAGTAGGCCCTGGCACAGTGTTTTTGTTTTTTGCAGTGATGATGGTTTTTCAACTTTTGTTTGTTGCTTTTATGATGCCAGAAACAAAAGGAATTTCTTTGGAAGAATTGAGTAAAAAATTAATTAAATAAAAAAATATGAAAACAGTAATTAAAAAAGAATTTTTCCAGCTCTTGTGTTGTATTATGGGAATGGTTCTCTTAGCAGGATGTAAGCAATCTTTATTTAATGAAAGGAAGGAATATACAGAAGCAGAATTGTATAGACCAAACTTTCATTTCACTCCCAAAAAAGGCTGGATGAATGATCCCAATGGGATGTTTTATTACAATGGTTATTACCACCTTTTTTATCAATATTATCCAGATTCAAATGTATGGGGACCTATGCATTGGGGACATGCCATAAGTACAGATCTAATTTCATGGACAGAAAAACCTATTGCGCTTTATCCAGATGAAAAAGGCTATATATTCTCAGGAAGTGCAGTAGTTGATGTTAAAAACACTTCGGGTTTTGGGAGCTTACAAAATCCTCCAATGGTTGCCATGTTTACTTATCATGACATGAAAAAGGAAAAAGCAGGGGAAACTAATTATCAGTCACAAGGAATTGCTTATTCATTAGATGAAGGTTTGACCTGGACAAAATATGACGCTAATCCAATTATTAAAAATCCAAATATTAAAGATTTTAGAGACCCTAAAATGACTTGGGATGCCATTCATGACAAGTGGATAATGGTACTGGCAGCAGGTGATAAAACAATGTTTTATGGTTCCAAAAATTTAAAAGACTGGGAACTGCTTTCAGATTTCGGGAAAGAAATTGGGGCTCATGGAGGTGTTTGGGAATGCCCAGATTTTTTTCCGATGCAAGTTGAGGGCACTGATGAATACAAATGGGTAATGTTATTAAGTATTAACCCAGGAGGACCTAATGGTGGTTCTGCTACTCAATATTTTGTTGGTGATTTTGATGGAAAAACATTCACGCTGGATGAATCTTTTGCCAAAGATGTAAAACAACAAAAAGGACTTTGGATTGATTACGGAAGAGACAACTATGCAGGGGTAACTTGGGCAAATATATCTGAGGTTGATGGCAGAAAATTGTTCATAGGTTGGATGTCAAATTGGGATTACGGGCAAAAAGTGCCAACTGAAACTTGGAGAAGTTCTATGACGATACCTAGAGAATTAGCACTTGTAAACGAGGACGGTCACTTTATTGTTTCTTCTAAACCGGTAAAAGAATTACAAAATTATATTGCTAAGACTATTAAAAAAGAATCTCTTAAAATAAATAGAGAAACAGTGATAATAGATAAGGGATTAGTCGATTTATCGAAACTAGATATCCGCTTTACTCTAAAGAATCTAAAAAAGGATGTTTATACTTTTTCATTTTCAAATGATTCAAACAATACGCTACAATTTGGAATCAATAAAGAAGATAATTACTTTTTTATCGATCGATCAAAATCTGGAAATTTAGCTTTTTCTGATGTTTTTGCAAAAAACATTTCAAAAGCTCCTTTTGTAGGTGACTTTGATAAAATGGATGTAAGAGTAATTGTTGACAAAACTTCAATTGAAATTTTTTATAATAATGGAAAAACGGTAATGTCGGAAATATTTTTTCCAGATAAACCAATGCAATATTTCACCGTCTCTCATGCTAATGCAGAATATACCATTGAAAACTTAATAATAAACCAACTAAGCTTTAACTAAACCAATTTAATTATGAAACACAAAATAATTCTTTACTTAATCCTGATGGGGTCCTTTATTTCTTTATCGGCCCAAAATATTGGAATTAAAGGAGTAGTAACTTCCGCAGAAGACGGGATGACTCTTCCGGGAGCATCGGTACTGGTATCAGGTACAAATATAGGTACATCTACAGATCTTGACGGTAAGTTTACAATTAATAACGTAGATAAAAATGCAACATTAATATTTAGCTATACAGGTTTTGCTACACAAACTATTAAGCTTAATGGACAAACTAATTTAGATGTTTCATTGAAATCAGAGTCTCTTACATTAGAGGATGTTGTTGTAACAGGATATTCACGAGAAAAAAAGGCAGATTTAACTGGTGCCGTAACGGTTGTGGATTTGAAGCCAATAGAAGGGCAAAGTATGAGCTCTGGTAATGCTATGCAAGCACTCCAAGGGAGAGTTGCTGGTTTGGCAATTGAAAAATCAGGAGATCCAAGTGGTGCAAGTAGCAAAATTTTGATTAGAGGTGTAAGTACCTTGGGAAATACCGATCCTTTGTATGTGATTGACGGGGTTCCTACCGTACGACCAGAGGTATTTGCGAGTTTAAGTCCTAGTGTAATCGAATCCGTTCAAGTTTTGAAAGATGCTTCGGCTTCTTCCATTTACGGTTCTCGAGCAGCCAATGGAGTTATTATTGTAACCACTAAAAATAGAGCTAAAGGGGGAGTTACTTCGGTTTCATTTAGTACTAACGTTTCAGTCCTTTCTGAAAAGAAACAACGCTATAAAATGCTTAATGCTGTAGACAGAGGTAAAGTATTATGGCAAGCATCTGTAAATGATGGTGCTGATCCAGCGGGTGGGTATGGCGAAATTTATAATTTTGATTGGAATAATGATTTTGCTAATCCAGTCCTAAATAGCGTAAGCGTAAAACCATTTGTAGGAGGTGATCTAAACGTACCTGCAGGTGATACTGATTGGCAAGATACAGTATATCAAACAGGATTACTTGTAAATAATGACTTGTCTGTTTCTGGAGGATCTGAAAAAGCAAATGCAGTTTTAAATCTTGGATATCTGGATAATTCAGGGATGTTAAAATATACGAATTACGAGAGATATTCTGCTAGACTTAACGCTAATTTTAAATTGTTTAATGACAAAGTAAGATTTGGAGTTAACTCTCAATTTACACAATCTGACGAAAGAAGCGCAGCTAATGACGTAGGTAGTGCACCAACGCCAGGATTAGCAATATCTCTTGCTCCTACTATTCCAGTTTATACCAGTACTGGAGGGTATGGAGGTCCTATTGGATCTGGATATTCAGATAGAAATAATCCATTGTTGATGCAATATCTAAATAGATGGGATAATTCTAGAAAAATGTCTTTATATGGTAATGTTTTCACTGAAATTGATATCGTAAAAGGATTGGTTTTTAGAAACAGTATTGGGATGGATTTTAATGATTTTAAACGTAAAGACATTGAACCAACGGTAAACAATGGGTTTATTACTAGGAATGTAAATAGTTTGACCTTAGACACTAATAAATATTCAAGTTTAACCATTTCAAACACTTTGAATTATAGTTTAAAAGTTTCAGATCATAAGATTGGAATTCTTATAGGAACTGAATCAACTAGAACAGATTTCAATTCATTGTTTGCCCGTGCTGAAGGATTTGCAGTAGAATCAGAATCCTATTTTACACTTGCAGCGGCAACTGGTGCAAGAACTAATAATGGTGTAACAACTGGAAGCCGTTTGCTTTCTCAATTCGGAAAATTTAATTATGCTTTTTCAGATCGTTATTTAGCTTCTTTCACAATTCGTAGAGATGGTTCTTCTAGATTTGGTGAAGATAATAGATATGGTATTTTTCCAGCAGTAACTGCAGGATGGAGAATTAACAATGAAGGATTCCTTAAAAATGTTACGGCAGTTTCAAATTTGAAATTACGTGCTGGTTACGGAGAGGTGGGAAATCAATCTATTGGAGATAATGCTCGCTTTGGTTTGTTTGAAACGAGATATGGTCCTAATCAAAATGTATATTTCCCTGATTTTTTTAATGTTTATTATAATGTGGGTACAGCGTACGATTTGAATGGTGTCAATACTGGAAATTTACCTTCTGGTTTTGTGTCTACACAAGGTGTAAATTCAGGATTAAAATGGGAAACAACTAAGGAATATAATGTTGGTTTAGATTTTGGTTTCCTAGGAGATAAATTGTCCGGATCCTTTGATTATTTCTCTAGAAAAACCGAAGGTATATTGATTGTACCACCTGTAGCATCTGCTGTTGGCGAAGGACAACAACGTTCTGTAAATGGCGCGAATACTGCTAACAGAGGATGGGAACTTAGTGTAAGTTATGGTGAAACCTTGGATAACGGCTTGACTTTTAATGTGACTACTAATTTTGGTGCGACAAAGAATAAAATAACTTATTTGCCAGAAGAGGTGAGAGCTGCCTATCCTGGGACAGCGACTAATTCAATCGTAGGACATTCACAGTTTGAAGTTTTTGGATACAAAACGGACGGTTTGTTTCAAAGTCAAGCTGAAATAGATTCACATGCTACACAAGTGGCTGCCAGATTAGGAGGAATTAAATATATTGACCTTGATGGAAATGGTGTAATAAATTCTGACGATAGAACTTTCATTGGAAGCACATTGCCAAAATTAGAATATGGAATCAACATTAGTTTAGCTTATAAAGATTTTGATTTTTCTGTGTTTGGTTCAGGAGTGACAGGCCGTATTGGACAAGATCCATATATCTATTGGAATAATTTTGTTCAAGGTAGAGAAAATGCGGGACCTGGAACCTTGAATGCTTGGACACCTACTAATACAAACACAGATGTTCCTTCCCTTTCTTTGGCAAATAATGAAAATCAAGCATCTGATTATTTATTCAGAAACAACTCATATTTCAAAGTTAGAAACATGCAACTTGGATATACACTTTCTGAGAAATTAGTAGAAAAAACAGGATTCATAACAAATTGTAGGGTCTATGCACAGGGAGAGAATTTATTTTGGTTTACACCAAAAGGATATATCGGTCAAGACCCAGAACGCACAGATGTAAATAGAATACCAGTTCCAACTACATTTTCATTGGGTCTAAACATTAATTTTTAAGCAATTATCATGAAAAAATATAATAAAATAGTTATTAGCTGCCTGTCAATCTTGTTTTTGGCATCATGCAGCTCCGATTTTTTAGATTATGAACCAACAGGAGTCTTGACTTCAGAAAGTGTTGCAACAGCAGAAAATGCAGATGCTCTTGTTACTGCAGCTTATGCTGCAATAGGAAATGACGAAATGGTAGGGCCAATAACCAACCAATGGGTTTATGGAAGTGTGCGTTCTGATGATGCTTACAAAGGCGGTGGCGGTCGTGGCGATGTAGATGTAATTGATCGTTACGAACAATACAATACAACTATTGCTGATTATGGAGATTTTATGTTACCTAGAACTTGGACAAACCATTATAAGGCTATTTCAAGAGCTAATTTTGCTTTGTCTGTTATTAATGGATTGACAGAAGCGGAATTTCCAAAAAAGAAAATAAGGCAAGCAGAATTACGTTTTTTAAGAGCACATTCGCATTTTATGTTGAAATTATTATTTAATAAAGTTCCATATATTACAGAAGATCTCTCTAAGGAGCAAATATTAACGACATCAAATGATTTGACAAGTGATGAATTATGGAATAAAATAGCGGAAGATTTCGTTTTCGCCTTTAATAATTTAGAACAAGAGCAAGAACAAGTTGGTAGAGCTGATAAGAATGCAGCAGCGGCCTATTTAGCAAAACTAAGATTGTATCAAGCTTATCAGCAAAATGATAATCATCAAGTAACAAGCATAAATACCGCAAGATTACAAGAGGTGATTGATTATGCTGACGCGGTCACAGGTGGTTTAGAAACTGATTATGCAAAAAACTTTTTGGATGGAAATGATAATGGACAAGAATCTATTTGGGCTGTTCAGTTTTCTATCAATGATGGTACAAATACTGGAAGAGTAAGTTTTGTAACTGGCTTAAACTCTCCGCATGGAACTTCTCTTTATGGATGTTGTGGTTTTCACTTAGCGAGTCAAAATATGGTGAATGCTTTTAAAACAGATGCAAACGGATTGCCATTATTAGAAACGTTTAATGATTCTGATATTTTTAAAACAATTGATGGAAATGGTAATGCTCCGCTAACGGCTGGAGTAACTCTTGATCCGCGAATTGATCATACTGTAGGTGTTCCTGGAAGACCCTTTAAATACAAAAACACTTTGAAAAATGCGGGTGATATGGTTTACAAATTCAGTTGGGCTAGAGATCCAGGTGTTTATGGTTTTTTTGGGAATATGAAAGAACAACAATCGCCAGACTGCTCCTGTTATGTAAAAAACGGACCATTTATTGGAACTTCTAAAAATGTAGATTTCATTAGATATGCAGATGTTTTATTATTTAAAGCCGAAGCATTAATCCAATTGAACCGTCATAACGAAGCTTTGCCTATTATAAATCTTGTAAGAGCCAGAGCTGCAGCTAGTAAGTCAATGCCATTAGCAGCTGGTGCTTCAGATGTTTATAAAATTTCGCCATACTTGGATTTTCCATCAAAAGATTATGCAATGAAAGCATTGATGTTTGAAAGAAGATTAGAGTTTGGTATGGAAGGTCCTCGATTTTTTGACCTTGTAAGATGGGGAATCGCTGAACCCGTATTAAATGCTTATCTTACTAAAGAAAAAACAAAAAGAGACTTTCTTTCGAATGCCAAGTTTACATCGGGTCGAGATGAATATTACCCAATACCACAAAGAGAAATTAATTTTACGGCTGGATTATACAAACAAAATCCAGGTTATTAAGAATAATTTTTTTGTTGGATGTTAATTTAATACTGTTAAAGGCAAGTTCTATTCTTGCCTTTAACTTATATTTTTTTACTGAATAGGTCGTTATTATACTTATTCTTAATTTTTTAATAAGTTTTGCTATGAAGACAAAGAACGCTTTAAGTGCAGTATGTTATGGGGAAGTGCTATGGGATATTTTTCCAACTCATAAGAAAATTGGAGGAGCTCCTTTAAATGTCGCTTTGCGAATGAATTCTATGGGAGTTAAAACGAACATGATAAGTCGCGTAGGTGCGGATGAAAACGGAGAAGGTATTTTATCATATCTAAACGATCATGAAATTTCTACTGATTTAATTCAAGTAACAAACGAATATAAAACGGGCGCAGTCCATGTGATGATAAATGAAAAGGGAAATGCTTCCTATGACATACTATATCCATCTGCTTGGGACAAAATTGAAAAAACAGAAAGAATGGATAAACTGATTACCGAAGCAGATGTTTTTGTTTTTGGAAGTTTAGCGTCCAGAGATGAAGTATCTCGTGAAACTTTATTTTCTCTTTTGGACAATGCACAATATAAAGTTTTAGACGCAAATTTAAGAGCTCCATACTATACAACAGAAGTAATTTACTCATTAATGCTAAAAGCTGACTTTATAAAGTTGAATGATGAAGAATTACGCGAAATAAGCCGAGAACTGGATTCGCCATATAACTCGTTTGAACAAAATATCAAATTCATTGCCGAGAAAACAAATACAAAACAGCTTTGTGTCACTAAAGGGGAATTTGGAGCTGTTCTGTATTATAATGGTAAATTTTATTACAATAGTGGTTATTTTGTAAAAGTGGTAGATACTGTTGGTGCTGGAGATTCTTTTTTGGCCTCACTCCTATTGCGGTTGCTTAGAGGTAAATCTCCACAAAAGGCACTGAATTATGCATGTGCGGTAGGAGCTTTAGTAGCTGGTCAAGAAGGAGCTAATCCTAAAATTTCTGAAAAAGAAATTAAAAAATTCATGATGCTTGATTAAAGCAAAATCGAAAAATAGGACTCCATTATTTTAAAAAATACATTCTAAGTTTTCCCTGCAATACAAAATAAATTCACACTTATTTTCAAATTTTTCTATTAGACACACAATAGCAGCTATTCACATTTTTTCTCGTAATTTTTTTTTATTGTAAATTCCTTTTTATCTTTTCAATACAAATCTTTGATTGGAATTTATTAGAAATGGAGAATATTGAAGTAGCTTCAAACCTTCTTTCGGTGCTTTGTAAAATGTTAAATCTAAAAAAAAATGCAAGCTCAAAAACACAAAGAAGCTTACAATAAATTAGAAAATATCTTATATCCAAGGAGTGACGAAAAAGAGTGACGAAATGAGCAAAAAAAAAAGTAAAACCAAATCAACAATAAACAAAAAACCTTGATTTACAATTACTTAACTTATATTAAAATCATAAATCTGGGATTCATAACCCTGAGGTCACGAGTTCAAATCTCGTTCTCGCTACACAAACAAACCCTTAAACAGCAATTGTTTAAGGGTTTTTTTATATTTTCAATCAAGTAAAAAAGCATTTCAAAATATTAGGAGTGAGGAATTAGAGTGAGGAATTTTGTCCAAATATCTTTATTTCGACAGCCCCCCTTTCAACTACCGATAAAATTTGAGGATCTATATAATATGATTCCAATACTTTTGCAGTCGAATGTGAAGTTAGCAACCCTGTTTCTTTTTGCATTACTTGATGCACCCATGTAATGTATGTTTTCCTTAAACTTTTCAAATTAATATCTTTTTCAATGCCCACTCCATTTTTATAATGTGTAAAAGATTTTGAAATTGAATCCATAATTGTTTTTGATTTTAATTATCAAAACATAAATAATTAATAAGATGGAACTCAACAGTGATTTATAGACTACGTTCCATGCGAATAATACGTAAAGACAATTGTATACTTAAAAAAATCATTAGAGAATCTCATCATCGACTTTGATATAAAACAATAAACTTGGTAATACTATTAAAAGTAAAGGCATCGCGATTAGAAAACCACCTATTACTGCAATTGCTAAAGGTTGATGCAATTCTGAACCTGTACCTATACCAATCGCTAAAGGCAATAACGCAATAATGGCTCCTAAAGCAGTCATTAATTTAGGTCTTAAACGTGTTGAAATCGCATAGACCAACGATTGCTTTTTATTATTCGAATTAAGGAAGGTTTCTTTAAATTGTAAATACGTAAAAATAGCATTTTCACTGATAATTCCAACAATCATAATCAATCCTGTATAGCTACCAACATTTAATGGTGTGTGTGTCAAAAACAATAATAAATAACTTCCTGCAATACCCAAAACTGAAATAAAAAGCAGGATGAAAGCCACTTTTAGATTTCGAAACAGAAATAACAAAACGCCAAAAACTAATAAACACGAAGCCATCAAAATAAGCAATAATTCCTTAAACGATTGTTGTTGGTCTTTGTAAGCTCCAGCATAATCAATATAATAGCCACTCGGGAGAGTAACTTTGCTAGATACTTCCTTTTTAATATTTTGCATCACCGTACCTAAATCTTTATTGTCTAGCCTTCCGGTAACAACGCACATCATCTGTAAATTTTCGCGTTCTATTTCAGCAATTCCCTTTGAAATCGAAATAGTAACTAGATTAGTTATTGGAATTGATTTTCCATTTGGTAAAAAAATAAAAATCTTTCTAATCTCTTCTAAATTTCTATTTTGAGTATTGGGGTAAATCATACGTATCGGTACTGCTTTATCCAACTCTAAAATAGAACCAATCACATTCCCTTCTAACAACGTTTGTAATTGAAATTGCAAATTAGCTGGAGTAATGCCGTATTGAGATAATTGATTGTAATTAGGCGTAATACTAATCGATGGCCCGGCGTAAACAATCCCATCAAATACATCAGCGGTACCTTCTGTTTTTTCGACAATTTGAGCTACTTGTTTTGCGATTTTTTGCAATTCTTGTTGATTGTTTCCAAAAACTTTTACTTCAATCGGAGAAACAGAACTCATTAAATCACCCAACATATCGCCAATCACTTGACCAAAATCGATTCGAAGTGCAGGCTGTGAAGTTTCTACTTTTAATCTGATTTCATCGATAACATCATTACTAGTTTTAGATCGGTCTTTCTTAAGCTGAATTAAATAATCGCCTCTATTGGGTTCCGTAATAAAAAAGCCCATTTGTGTCCCCGTTCTTCTGCTATACGCTTCTACTTCCGGAATAGTATGTATGATTTGCTCTACCTCAATTAAAATTCGATCCGTTTCTTCTAATGAAGTTCCTGGTGGCGATTCATAGTCTAAAACAATACTTCCTTCATCCATCTCAGGTAAAAAGCCAGTTTCTAATCGGGGCAAAATTAAAATTATTGAAAAAATCAAAAGTCCACAAAATGCAAAACTCAATAGCGGTTTTTCGATAAAATAAGCCACCCAATTTTGACTTTTAACTTCGTGATGTTCCGTTGTTGATTTTACTTCAGAAGCGTTGCTCTCTTTCTTCGTAAGCAACAAATAAACAACTGGTAATAAAATCCACGTTACAAAAAACGAACAAATTAATGTGATAATCATTGTATCCGTTAGCACTTTAAAATAAGCACCGGCAACTCCGCTCATTAATGCAAAAGGAAGAAAAATAACAATGGTACATAAAGACGAACCTACCATGGCAGGAAAGAGATAGTGAATTGCTTTCTGTAATAATGCTGTCGTGGGTTCATCAGGATGTTCCTCATGGGTTCTGTGAATTTGCTCCACAACCACGATCGCATCATCAATAATAAGACCTAAAGCGGCTGCGATTGCACCCAGCGTCATGATATTAAAGGTTTGTCCTGTAAAATATAAAACTAGCAAAGTAGCACAAAGTGTTACCGGAATAACAATTAAAATAGTAGCACTTGCTTTAACCGATTTTAAAAATAAAATAGCCACAATGATTGCTAAAAATAATCCAATTAATAAACTATCTGTAACGCTTTTTACGGCGTCGCCCACAAAACTGGATTGCTCATAATAGGGTTTGATTTTTATATCCTTTGGAATTATTTTTTCCAGTTCTTTCAGCTTTGCATCCATGTCCGTTGACATGGTAATTAAATTGGCACCTGGTTGCTTAATAATCGCAATTAAGACACTTTCTTTTCCGTTAGCATTTACCTTAATATATTCTTTAGCTTCTTCAATGGCTACCGTAGCAATATCTTTTAGTGTTATGATCCCTTTCCCGTTGTTTATAACTACTAGATTCTCTAAATCTGATTTGGTAGTAATCTGAGCATCCGTTAAGGTTAAATATAAAAAGCGATTGTCTGACAAATACCCATTAGAAGTAATAAAATTGGTTTGGCTTAAAACCTGAGAAACGGCCTCTGGAGTGATGCCATAAGCAACCATTTTACTCTGATTAAGCTCTATCCAATATTCTTTTTCTTTTCCACCTATCACTCTAACTTCGCTTACTCCATCTACTTGTGACAGAAAAGGTTTTATCGTGAAATTGGCTATTTTTTTTAATTCAATAGGCGATCTGTTTGTGCTTTCCAGTGCATAGCCTATAACAGGAAGAATAGACGGATTCATCTTTTCTACTGTTAATTGAATACCTGCCGGCAAATCAGTTCTAATCTGATTAATTCTAGATTCGATTTGTTGTTTACTAACATCTAAATCAGCTTTCCAATCTACAAAAGCCGAAATTTCGCAACTTCCTCTACTAGTTGTACTACGAACCGTTTTTAGATTTGGAATTTTCTTTATCGCATTTTCTAATGGTTTAGTCACAGTAACCATCATTTTATCTACAGGTTGCTGCCCTGCATCGGCTATGACTTTTATTTTAGGAAAAGTAATTTCTGGAAATAAACTGGTTTGCATTTTAGAGTACGCAAAAATACCTCCCAATAATACCAAGAAAATTAAAGTGCTTAAACCGCTTTTATGTTTTACAAAAAAATTATTCATTATTTGGCACTTTTTATAATTTTCACTTTGATGGTATCTCCTACTCCATAGTTTCCAGAAGTGACTATCTTATCTGTTACTTTGAATTTCGGGGAAATTATTTCTGTTCTTTCTTGGTTTTTTATCCCAATTTGAACTGGAACTTTAATAGCTGTAGAATCATTTTTAAGCAACATAACCCAATATTCCGTTTCTATTTCATTACTTAAAATAGCCGCCTTTGGTAATGTAATTATATTCGATTTATTTGATTTTGGAATACGTACCGAAACGATCAAATTTTCAGGTAAAACCTCATTTGAATTCATTTTTAAAAATACACTTTGCATCTGCGAACTGGCATCTACAGCAGGAATAAATTGCTTCACTGTTGCTGAAATAGAGGTTCCGTCTGGTAAGTAAATCGATAACTGTTGATTGATAGCAATGTGTTTTTTTAATTCGAAAGGAACATTTATTACAACTCCATAATTATTAGAATCATTAATAATGGCCAATACATCTCCTTCTTGAACATAGTTACCGTTTTCTACATTAACCGCAGTAATAAACCCAGTGGAACTTGATGGAATTGAAACTGCACTACCAAAATTTAATTTAGGATCTAATTTATTTACATCATTTCCCAGGGCAATTGCTTCTTTTGTTTTTATCGAAAACAAACGCTTTCCTTTTGCAACTTTGTCATTCGTTTTTGCATTAACCGCTGTTATATAACCCGTAATGATTGATTTTATAGGTGTTTTAACTATATAAGAAACCGTTCCAGAAACTTCTTCATAATCATCAATTCCAGTCGTGTCAATAGTTGTTACCGTTACTGGAATAATAGTTTCCGTTTCCGTAGTTGCCGCTTCTTGTTTTTTACAAGACTGTAAAAGCATTACAAATAATACAATTATAAAGGGTATCGTTATCTTATTTTTCATTTGTATTCCAATAATTAAGTTCATTAATTAACAGCAGGCGTTCTGTATTGTTTTGAGCAATCGCATTTGTAATTGACAGTGAATTCCCCAATGCAATAACAAAATCTGGGATAATTGCATTTCCAGTGACCAATAATTTATTAAAAGCATCGAGTAGCGTTTTGTTAATCTTTAACTGAGTTTGTAGTTGTTCATTAATCATTTCGTTCTGACTTAATTTCAACACTAACTGTTCCTGCTGTTGTTTAAACTGTCTTTCAAATTGCTTTTTATAGGCAGAATTAGTTTCTGAAGCTAACTTGTTTTTAGTGATTTGGAGTTTCCTTTGATTTCCATCATAAATAGGAATTGAGAGATTAACACCAACACTATTTCCAAAATTCTTATAATATTGACCCGTTAAAGTAGAATTGTAACCGGCATCTGCTAACAATAGTAATGATGGTTTGTAATTATTTGCAATATTATGTTTTTGATTTTCGATACTCAAACTATCAATTTCAAATTGCTGATTGTAAATAGAATGCTCTGAATTGACGAGTTGCTTCAATTCAATTTGGGGTTCGATTAATATAATTGTTGGTTTTTCGTTTGTTCCAGATAAATAATTTAGTATTCCTAAATCATTTTCAAATTGGTATTTCATCTGAAGCAGGATTAATTCTTGCTGTTTTACTGTAGATAAAAAAAGCAGATAATCGGTTTGTTTATAGATGGATTTTTGAGTAAACTTTTTAAGAATTTCCAATTCAGAATTCAATAGACCAAACTGTTTTTGAAGGTTTAAAAATTGATTGTTATCAGAAAACGCAACGATATATTGCAAACGAATCGCTTTAGTAATATCATTTTTCGTGATTTTCTTATTAATGTCAATTTTATCTTTTAATAAAGTGATAGCACCAAGCTGATTGTTTTTTTGGCTTTTGCCAAATATCCTTTGCGAAAAGCTCACTAAACCACTAACATTTTGTCCGTTACTAATCGCAGTATCATACCCATAATTATTTATCACAGGCGCATAATTAGCAAATAGATTTACATTTAATTGTGGCTTTAAATTGGCTTTATACAATAAGCTATCTATTGACAAAGAACTAGATTGACTGTTTAAATCATCTAACAAAGCCGTATTCAAAAGTGCTTTTTCTATAAAAAAATTCACCTCTCTTTTCTGTGAAAAAGAAGCAAATGAAATAAGTGCCGTTATGAAGAGTAAAAAAATTCGCATAGGTTAAAAGATGAAAAATTAGAACACCTTATTTAAAAGATGTTCTAACAATAAACACAAGTAAATATTTCTGATTATTAGTCTTTATGCAGTTTTAAGAATTTCCCAGATGCATCAAAAATCAAATCACATATTTTTCTATCAATTTTAACCTCCGCTTCATAGGTAACAACATTTTTATCATCTGTGATTTTAGCTGTTTCTTTAATTTTTTTACTAGGATAAGTACTTGCTATATAAGCTAGCGCCTTAGCAGGCATTTCCGTTTCTTTAATTTCAATTTCTGTAGCTAACTTATGTCCTACTTTATCATAGTTTGCAGAAGCGTCCTTTCCGTTCATTTTAAACTCTGCTTCAAAACCGTCCTTTTCAATATCCCAGTCTACTTTTGTATTTGGATATTCTTTCTGGAAAGATTCTTTAACTACTTTAGGTACTTCTTTGTTACCTTTGGATTGTGCACAACCTATCGCACTTATTGCAATAGCGGCAAATAAAATTACATTTTTCATGATTGCTGTTTTTTAAATTATTAAACAAATATCTATCATGAATCTATTTCAAATCTATCTTTTAAACTGACTTAAAGAAAAAACATGTTCATTGTTTTCATATTTATACAAAACTGCAATCGAATTTGCTTCTGAGATTTCTTTCACTATCGCTAATCCTAAACCTATAGAATTGGCATTAGAAGATTTTTTTTCAAAACGTTCAAAAATACTAACTTCATTTAAAGGTTCTAAAACACCCGTATTTCTTATATATAGCGTTTCCTCTTTTATCAAAATTGTAATTTGTCCATTATTAACATTATGCCTTATAGCATTTTGAATTAAATTATTAATTAAAATAAAACACAATTCTGAATTAATTCTAAAAGACAAATCCATAGTCGTTTCACAAACAAACTGCATGTTTTTATCTAAAATAAAATCTTCATTTACCATTCTAACTTTTTCAATTAAAGGGAGTAGCGCAACCGTATCTGTTTTTTCGTATTGTTGGTTTTCTATTTTAGAAAGCAATAGCAATGATTTATTAATTCTACTCAACCGGCTTGTTGCCTCTTCAATAGAAACTAACAACGTCAATGATTCTTCATTCAACGTGTTTTCTTGAAGTAATAAATCTATCTTACCTTTTATTATAGCTAATGGAGTTTGAAATTCATGCGAAGCATTTTCTGCAAATTTTTTCTGGTTTTTGTAATCACTAATTATTTTTGAAGTCATGTGATTAATCGAAGAATTTAGTTCGCTGAATTCAGTAATTTCATTTGATTCTAATTTTTTATATGGCGTTGTATGCACACTAAAATCCTTTATATAATCTAAGGTATTCTTAAATGGTGTCCAAATGAGCTTAGAAATTCTACTATTTATATATGCTGTCACTAAAAAAAGCACAAGCAACATAACAATAAACACGACCGAGACTACTTCTACTAATTCATCATATTCTATGGTACTCTTCCAAACTTTAATCTGATAATTCTTCCCCTTTACAATAGCGTTTTTTTCTATCATTTTACTAGAAATGTATTCTTTTTCAATCTCAGAATACATCAAAGTATCTTTTATCGTTTGTGGAATAATGCGATCCTTTGCTATTTCTTTTATGTAAACTTCATTATTAACTTCAAATACATTTAAAACAGTCGTATTTCCTTTTGCGATGTAGTTTTGAATTACCTTAACCCTTGTCAACAAAATGGATTCATTGCTTTCTCCAATTTCATTTAGAAGAAAAAAATAGATAAAAATGGCAGAAAATAAAATTACCGGAATGGTATAAAGGATATAATATCGGCTTGTTTTTGTTAGTAGCTTCATAGTTCCGTTTTAAATGTATAACCAATGCCATATATGGATTGAATGTAGTCATTACAATGGGCCGCGAGCAGTTTCTTTCTAAGGTTTTTTACGTGATTATAGATAAAATCAAAATTATCAAATTGATCCGCACTATCTCCCCACAGATGCTCTACCAAGGCATTTTTTTGAATAACTCTATTTTTATTAGCAATAAAATAAACTAATAAATCAAACTCCTTTGAAGTTAAATTAATCGGACCATTATTAATCAAGACTTTTCTTTCATCCGGATATAAAGTGATTTCATTAATAACAATTGCATCAACTCCATCAAAATTATTGCGTCTAATCAACGCTTTTATCCGAGCATTTAGTTCGGGTAAATGGAAGGGTTTGGGCAAATAATCATCCGCTCCTAAATTCAATCCCTCTATTTTATCGTCAAATGAATTTTTGGCAGAAATAATAATAATACCAGTTTTCGGTCTGCTACTTTTAATGGTTTTTATTAAGTCTAGCCCATTGCCATTAGGTAAAGTGATATCTAGTAAAACACAATCATATTCATATACTTGTATTTTTTCGTTGGCAGAGTTAAAATTGTTCGCTATCTCAACTATGTTCTTTTCAAGCTCTAAGTATCGAGTGATACTTTTTTGCATTTCTATTTCATCTTCAACAAGTAAGATTTTCATAAATTGAGTTTAAATAAATAATTCGAAAGTAAAAGTAGCACGTAAATCTATTCTAAATCTATCGTTTTTCAAAAATACAGATTTACTACAGAATTCAAATTGATCTTTACATGAAAAATCTAACTGTCTTCCTTTAAAAAATGAATTATAAATTCCTCTTATCAGTACTAATATCCTGTCAGTCAATCTGTGCTCAGGAAGTTAAACAGGATTCTATATCCACCAAAAAAATCTCTTACAAAGAATTGATTATTCCATCAGTGCTCATTGGTTATGGCGTAATTGGCATTGAGAGTGATGCTCTTAAAAATTTAAATACCGAAATAAAAGAAGAGGTAAATGAAAATATTGATCACAAAATAACGATCGACGATTTTACACAATACCTACCGGCAGCTTCAGTTTATGGTTTAAACGTAATGGGGATAAAAGGTAAAAGTAATTTTAAAGACAGAACTCTAATTTTAGCTACATCCTATCTATTAGTTGCGGCCACAACATTACCATTAAAAAGCATTACTCAAATACAACGCCCAGATGGTTCATCATATAATTCCTTCCCATCTGGTCATACAGCAACGGCGTTTGCAGGTGCCGAATTTCTTTGGCAAGAATACAAAGATGTATCTATTTGGTATGGTGTTTCAGGTTATATAGTTGCTACAGGTACGGGCTTCTTCAGAATGTATAATGACCGTCATTGGTTAACTGATGTAGCAGCTGGTGCAGGAATTGGAATATTATGTACCAAAACTGCGTATTGGTTGTATCCTAAATTACAAAAACTACTTTTCAAAAAAGAAACAAAAGCGGCGGTCATGGTTGCTCCTTTTTATAATGGGAAGCAAACATGAATTGGATTAGTAGGTAGATTTTAAGATGATTATCTAAGTTTAGATATATGCTTTTTAAAAACTATTAAAATTTCTGATTCTATCTATATAATTTTAAAATAGGAACAACTTACTAAACTAAATACTTTTGATTTCATCCTGTTTGATAAAGTCTATAATCAATAAACAGCTATATCTTTACTGTTTTGACCCCTATAAAAACAAAAAACATTTTTAAATATAATAAAGTAGTAAATGAAAAACTATTCGTTTATAAACTTATTAATTCCAATTAAATTTGATTAATTTAGCTTAAAAATTTAATATTATCAGTACACGATACCGTACACACTTTTGATATAAGTCTAGTAAAACGGGGATGTTTTCGATAATTTTCAGGAAATTTAATCGAATTCATAACCCTGAGGTCACGAGTTCAAATCTCGTTCTCGCTACACAAACAAACCCTTAAACATCAACTGTTTAAGG
>NZ_JBZXDY010000042.1:0-21843 GCF_058725285.1 Flavobacterium sp. DW-iso2
CATAGAGTTTTTCCTTTTCAGACTAACAAATATTTACGCTTAATTTTTGCTACTCCACAGGTTTTGGTATTGATCCTTTTTAATTAGAAGCGTTCTGGCAGTTTGTTGGGACGCTTTTTTTATGTGATCCATTCTATTTAGCTATTGTTTAAAGTGCGTTTTCGACTTGATCCGTTTTACGGATAATTAATTTAAAAATCACTAAAAGTTGGTATTGTGAAAGAGCTGTAATACGCGTTTCTTTACATTATTGTAAGAGTGGTCCCTTAATGGATTATTTGTCGAACTTAAATTGGGATTGAGATGATGTTTGCTGCGAAATATAGGGAAGCTAATAGTGAGCTACTAAAAGAGGAACGTAAAAAAGACAGATTGTTTTTATATCTAGGTACTTTTTTTATGATAGCGGTGGGATGTTCGATGGTATTTTTACTGGTTATGGCTTTTTTAACAAATCTGGGAGGATAGTTTAGAAATAGTGCTTAAAAATAAGGTTGACTTCGTCTTTCCTACAAAGTCCCTGTTTGCAAATACAAGGTCCTTAAAAAACAGTAAAAGTAAGGTTACTATTTTTTAAGGCCTTTCGATAGGACGGACGGGATAGACGAAGTCAATCCCAAAAAAGCTCTGCTTTGAAAACAAAATGCCGAAATTAAATAGTCAAAGCCAGCTTTACTATTTAATTTCGGCATTTTGTTTATTCGTGACCACGGTGGGATTTGAACCCACACGCCCTTGCGAGCACCAGCCCCTCAAGCTGGCAAGTCTACCGTTTCTCCACGTGGCCTGAAAATAAAAAAGGTCAAGTAATAAATTACTCGACCTTTTAGTGACCCGACTGGGGCTCGAACCCAGGACCCCATCATTAAAAGTGATGTGCTCTACCAACTGAGCTATCGAGTCAATGCATTCAAGTAAATTATGTGTTGATCACTATTTGTGACCCGACTGGGGCTCGAACCCAGGACCCCATCATTAAAAGTGATGTGCTCTACCAACTGAGCTATCGAGTCATAATTTCTTTGCTTGAATGCGGGTGCAAATATAAGGACTTTATTTGATGTTTTCCAAAGAATTTTGCTTTAAATTTGTCTTTTTTTAACAATAAATCTTAACGCCTTAGTTTATAAGGTTTTATTCTATGAGAAAAATTATATTATTAGGTTATATGGGGTGCGGGAAGTCTACTATTGCTAAAACACTATCAAAAATCATTAGGGTACCGTTTGTCGATTTGGATGAATATATTGAAGAAAAAGCGGGTTTGTCTATAAATGCTATTTTTGAACAGCACGGAGAAATTAAATTTAGGAAGATGGAGCATGCCGCTTTTGTCGACTTGTTAAATGCTCCCGGAGATGTCATTATTGGTCTTGGCGGAGGTACTCCTTGCTATGCTAATAACCACGAATTGTTATATGGTAAGAATGTACTATCTGTTTATCTAAAAGCTTCTATTGAGACCTTATTTAATAGATTGGTCGCCAATAAAAGCAAAAGACCCCTTATCGCCAATAAAAATGAAGAGGAGATGAAGGAGTTTATTGCGATGCATCTTTTTGAAAGAAGCTATTATTACAATCAAGCGCAACACATAGTTAGTGTTGATGAGAAAACTGTTGATGAGACAGTTTTGGATATTCTTGCTATTTTAGCTTAAATAGGCATAGCTGTTTCCATTTTCATCAAAAACGACTTGCACATGCTCTAATAGTGACGTGGATAATGAAATTCCTTTGAAATCGGCTTTTACGGGGTACTTCTTGTGATTCCGGTCTACTAGAACCGCTGTTTTGAATTTTTTCAAGGGAACGTCTAAAAAGTGTCTTATGGCATAGATTAAAGTCGTACCTGAATTTAGGACATCATCAACAAGAATTAAACCCTTGTTTGCATATTTTTCTTTTGTCAAAGAAGTCTGTATTGGTAATTCTGGGTTGACTTTGTTAATTTTAACTTCACATAATGAAACTTTTAAAGTGGAGATACTTTGCAGTTCTTTAGCAATTTTTTCTGCAAAAACGAATCCATTGCTTGCTATCCCAGCGAGAACAACTTCATCCTCATCGACAAAGGTCTCATAGATCTGGTAGGCTATTCTTTTTATTTTATGTTCAATTTCTTGATTCGTTAAAATGATATTCTTGCTCATTTTTCTAGTTTAAAGTTTAGTGTTTGAAGAGTAGTAATTTTGACACTAGTTCTCTTCCTCTTCGTCAGTTTTTATTTCATTTCCAAATTCGTCAATATCTCTTCTATCTTTTTTGGTAGGTCGTCCAGTACCATTTTTTCGATAGTGCTCCTTTGATAATTTCAATAATTCCAAATGCTGGAAGGATTCTGCAGGCGTATCATTTCTTCGGTACATATCTACCAGTTTAGCTCCTACACGGTTTTCGGGAATGTCTAAGACGGTTATGATTTGCGTAATTTGGTCTTTTCTAAAGGTGATTTTATCAGTAGGAAAAACCTCCTTTGAAGGTTTCGCAACGAGGCCGTTCACGGTCACATGATTTTTTTTACATGCTTCTGTCACCATATTTCTAGTCTTGTAATATCGGACACACCATAAATATTTATCTATTCTCATAAAAATTCTAAAATCAGAGTTAAATTGTTTACAAAAATCAATCAATATTGTATCTTGCGCACTTAAAAATCAGCTATAATGAACAAATTTAAGTATTATTTTATTTTATCAATTACAACCCTCTCTTTATTTTCATGTTCGAAGAATAATGACACTGCCGAAATTACTCCTCCTAGAGAATATGCAGTACAATATGCCACTGATATTACTGATATAGAAGAATATTTGAATACCTATTATATAACCGTTACTAATAACCCTGGCTCTTCTGATGATCAGGATGTAGTTTTTACTAAGATTCCCGATGGAGGCACTCAAGCTTCCATTATGTCGTATAAAGATAAAACTACTTTTCCTAAATTGTTAAGTAGAGACGTATCTCTGCACGATATTACTTATAAATTATATTATTTAGTATTGAGAGAAGGGGTTAAAGAGTCACCTTGTAATGTAGATGGTGTGTTGGCAGCTTATAAAGGTGATTATCTACAGCAAACTTTAGTGTCAGGCGTGACTTCATTGACTGCAACAGCGTTCCAAGAAGTTAAATATCCTCAAACTTTTTTTTCTTTATATACAATTGAGAATGTTCCACTTAGAGCATGGAGTGAGATTTTTCCACAATTCAAGACTGGGACTGCAGAATCAAATGGCAATGACGGAACTGTATCGTACAAAGATTTTGGTGCAGGAGTGATGTTTATTCCCTCTGGATTGTCCTACTATTCTTCGGGAAGTGATAATATTCCTGCTTATGCGCCTTTAGTTTTTAGTTTTAAATTATATGCATTGCAACGACTGGATCAAGATGGCGATGGTATTCCTTCTTATCAAGAGGATTTAAATGGCGATGGTTATATGTATTATTATGGAAATACTGTCAATTATCCAACAAGTCCTGCAGATAAAATCCGTTATGCTGATGATAGTGACGGGGATGGAATTCCTAACTTTTTAGACGTCGATGACGATGCAGATGGTTATGGTACAAGAAGTGAAATTACAAAAGCTGATGGAACATTAATGGCTTTTGATGCTATACCGAGTTGTAATGGTGATACATCTGATCCTGCACGAATCAAAAAACACTTAGATAAAAGTTGTCATTAAAGTATAGACTGAAAACAAAAAAAAATCCCATCTCTTTTTAAACGAGATGGGATTTTTTTTTGGATATGTATGTGAATTATTTTCTTTTAATAACTCTCTCTACGGCTTCAACAATTGCTTGATTGTTTAACTTGTATTTTTCCATTAACTGTTCAGGCGTTCCTGATTCTCCAAAGCTGTCATTTACCGCAACAAACTCTTGTGGAGCAGGATGATTCAAGGCTAATACTCTTGAGATGCTTTCGCCAAGACCGCCAAGGATATTGTGCTCTTCGGCAGTAACAATGCATTTTGTTTTAGCCAATGATTTAAGAATTGCTTCTTCATCCAATGGTTTAATTGTATGTATGTTGATTACTTCTGCAGAAATTCCTTTTGCTTCTAATGCTTCGGCAGCAATAAGTGCTTCCCAAACTAAGTGCCCAGTAGCTACGATTGTTACATCGGTTCCTTCACTTAACAGGATTGCTTTTCCTATTACAAATGGTTCGTCGGCTGGCATGAAGTTAGGTACTACTGGGCGTCCAAAACGCAAATAAGCAGGACCGTGATGATCAGCAAGTGCTAATGTAGCCGCTTTAGTTTGATTGTAATCGCAAGTATTGATTACAGTCATTCCTGGTAACATTTTCATTAATCCTATATCTTCAAGAATTTGGTGTGTTGCACCATCTTCACCTAAAGTTAAACCTGCATGCGAAGCACAGATTTTTACATTTTTCTCAGAGTAAGCTACTGATTGGCGAATCTGGTCATAGACTCTTCCGGTAGAAAAGTTAGCAAAAGTTCCGGTGAATGGAATTTTACCTCCAATGGTTAATCCAGCTGCAATTCCAATCATGTTGGCTTCGGCAATTCCAATTTGGAAAAAACGCTCTGGATGATTTTTCTTGAAATCGTCAAATTTTAACGATCCTATTAAATCAGCACAAAGTGCCACTACGTTTTCGTTCTTTTGACCTAGCTCAGTCATTCCCGCTCCAAAACCCGAACGCGTATCTTTACTTCCTGTATTTGTATATTTTTTCATTTTTTTAAATTCAAAGATTTAAAAATTTAATAATTGAAAGATTTTGAGTAGTAATTCAAAATTTACAATTCAAATTTTAAAATTATTAATAGTCACCTAAGGTTTCTGGATTTTGAGCAAATGCATTTTCTAGTTGAGCGTCATTAGGCGCTTTTCCATGCCATGCATGAGTATGCATCATGAAGTCAACTCCATTCCCCATTTCAGTATGCAATAGTACACAAACGGGTTTTCCTTTTCCTGTTCTAGACTTTGCTTCTGTCATTCCTGCTATAATAGCTTCAATGTTGTTTCCTTCTTTAATGTCAATAACATCCCAATCAAATGCTTCAAACTTAGCGCGGATACTTCCCATGGCTAAAACTTCGTCAGTAGTACCGTCAATTTGTTTTCCGTTTAAATCGATTGTAGCGATAAGGTTATCTACTTTTTTTGCAGAAGCATACATAATTGCTTCCCAGTTTTGACCTTCTTGCAATTCACCATCACCGTGAAGAGTGTAAATTAAATGATTGTCTCCATTTAATTTTTTAGCTTGAGCAGCTCCAATACCTACAGACATACCTTGTCCCAGAGAACCAGATGCGATCCTAACTCCAGGTAAACCGTCGTGCGTAGTTGGGTGTCCTTGTAGTCTTGAATTGATTAGACGGAAAGTGGCTAATTCTGAAACTGGAAAATAACCGCTTCTTGCCAAAACGCTGTAGAAAACTGGTGAAATATGTCCGTTAGAAAGGAAGAAAAGATCTTCTCCTATTCCGTCCATATCAAAACCTTCTTTGCGGTCCATTAGATTTTGGTATAAGGTCACCATAAATTCTGCACAACCAAGTGATCCACCTGGATGACCTGAGTTGACTGCATGTACCATTCTAAGAATGTCTCTTCTGACTTGGATAGTTAAATCCTTTAATTGTTGTGTGTTAGGCTTCATTTTGTGTGTAAAAGTTAAACTGTGGCAAAGGTAATTTTTATTTTGCCGTAAGACAAATGATTTTTGATTTTGTTATTAGGGCTATTTGTAGCATAATTGACAGCAAATAAGGGCTGCAATGCTGCTTTTATAAGGATTTAATTTTTGCATTTTGCTCATTTTTACGATTGGTTTTTTTAATTGATGCAGTAATTATTATCTTGCGGACATGTATGAACAATTGGCAAAAAGTATTGGAGATAAAGTAACGTTGACCGCGGCCGAATTTGAGGAGTGTAAGACTTTTTTTATTCCAAAAAAAATACGAAAGAAACAAACTTTGCTATTAGAAGGCGATGTTTGTACGTACAATGCTTTTATTGAAAAAGGGATTTTACGTTCCTATACTACCGATGAAAAAGGAAATGAACACATCATGCAGTTTGCTTTTGAAGGCTGGTGGATTACTGATTTGTCGAGTTTTTTAATGGGCGCGCATTCCACCTTCACGATCGAAGCTATAGAAGATTCGGAACTGTTGTTATTAACGGCGGTGGCAAGAGAGGAGCTAATGGATGCGCTACCGGTATTTGAACGCTACCAAAGACTTTTGTTGCAAAACGCCTATATTGCTTTGCAGGCGAGAGTAAACTCTGCTTTGACTGAAACTGCTGAAGAAAAATACACCAAACTCACTATCGCTTACCCTGATGTCATAGCGCGTGTACCCCAACACATGATTGCTTCTTACCTTGGTCTTACCCCAGAAACACTAAGCCGAGTGCGAAAACAAATTACTCTTCGGAAATAAAATTGATTTGGATCAATGGCATTTCTTGTTCTATCTCAATGGAACCAAGGGGGCTCTTACCGTAGTTTTGCAACAGTAAAAACAAGAACAATGCAAAATATACGAACTATTGCCGTTATTGGTGCTGCTGAGAAAAGAAATTTTCCAATACTCAAAGAATTATCGGAGCATTACCAACTTTTATTATTCGATAAAAACCAAAAAGCACTATCCGATATTCATGAAAGTCTTTTGGCGCACAATCGCCATGGTTATATTGAAAAAATGGATTGCGCTGTAAATGCCAGTTGGGAAGCAGATATTATTATTCTTTCTGGTTTTTGTATCAATGATGCAGCTGTTGTTGAAAAAATAAAAGAAGTCGCTACCGCAAAAATCATCATTATTATGGAAAATGAAGATGAGTTTACATCGTCGATAAACAACCAACTGAGTTTTGACCTTATTTTTCCTCATTCAAAAATAGTAGAAATAATCAATATCTCTACAGATGAAAATTTAGAGAAAGAATTTCTGTTGGAAGGCCACAACGCAAAAGCTTTGGATACCGTTTCTGGTATTTTCGAAGGATGTGGTTTTACGACTTACTTATCCCAACTAAATTAATAATAACAATAGGAGTAATTCCATTTTATTGTGTTATTTTAAACATAGTAGCATTTGTTAGTCCTTATGTTAATGAAGTTGCGGCACATGAGAAAAAGCCAGCTAGCTAATGGAGATGATTAGCGACAGCACCACATTGTGCTATATATTATGCTGATTGTACCGATGTTTGTTTACGCCTAGGGAATAATTTTCCGAAAATAGAAGCCTAATTTTTTTATGAATATTTAATTTGTTGTAAGGTTTAAAGTTTTTATTATCGAATACTAATGATGCAATACTGGTGTTTGTTTGTACTAAATTTTAAATCTTAATAAAATAAAAAGCCCCAATTTGGGGCTTTTTATATGCTGTAATTATAATTTAATTTGTTTTTATTTCTTCATATTCTACATCCTCAACAGTGTCGGTATTCTTTTTCTTCAGCGGTACTGCACAACCATTCGCTCCACCGCAGCCAGAATTTGTAACGACTTGATATAATAGAAAACCGGCCAGAAGTCCTGAAAGAATGCTTTGGGTTTGAAACGCTTGTATACCAATGTAAACGCCTAGCGCAAGACGGACAAAACGCATAAAGTGCCAGTCATTTAATAGATTTTGTACATTCATTAGATTTTGTTTTGTAAGCTACTCCAGCCTCCGCCGTTATGAACTTGTGCAAATCCATTCGATTTTAAAATGCTTTTTGCAGAAGCACTTCGCATTCCTGATGCACAACAAGTAATAATAGTAGCGTCTTTTTTTAATTTTGGAATATGTCTCGAAAGATCATTTAATGGAGCATTTATTGACCCTTTTATGTGTCCTTGTTTGTATTCTCCTGGACTACGTACATCTAGAATTACAGCTCCTTGCTTTACTAAATCGGCGTAATTTACTTTTGGCCCTAAACCAAATAGATTTTTTAATGTGTTTATCATCTTATTTTGTTACTTGTGATTTATAATAATTTACGTCTAACCAAGAACCACCATTATAACACTCGACGCCAAGTTGTGAAAGGAAGTGTTGTGCCTGTCCGCTTCTGTTTCCAGAGGCGCAACATAATACTAAAGGTGCTTTTAATTTTTTTAATTCTTCGACTCTTTCGGGTATTTCATTTAGCGGAATATTAATGGAACCAACTACATTACCACCGATAAATTCGCCGTACGAACGCACATCTACAATGGTTCCTTCGTTTTCTTTAATTATTTTTTCTACGCTCATTTTGTTTAATTTATAAAGTTTGAATTACGCTCAAAAGAGCACTTTTATTCAATTGGATGTATCGTGTACTCTAATTTGATAAGACAAAAGTAACACAAAGGAAAAGGTTTGTCAGTAACTTTTGTTACACAAGCAAATATTTAACGTTCAACATTTAAAATGGTAATTTCCTATATAATAGTACCATAAAAAAAGCCTGTACGGAACAGGCTTTTTAAATTATTTATGATTTCGAATTACATCCGTGGGTTTGAAATAGCATCCGCTTTAAAAGCTTTGTTGTTAATAGAAGTCATCGCTAACTCAGTTAATCTAGCGTCCGCTTTTTTCTCTTCATTAAGAGTCATAGCTAATAGATCAGCTGCTTTGTTTTCTCCCATTGTTTTTGCGAAAGCGTGTAAAGTACCATAAGTTGCAATTTCATAATGTTTTGCCTTTTGTTCAGAGGCAATTATACTGGCATCACGTACAATACCTTGATCTGTTTTGTTGATCATATCATCACTCTCTTTTAGAATTCCTTCCATTGCTTCACATTTTTTTGCAGCAGGTTTAATACCAGTAACTTCGAATATTTTTTCCAATCTGGAAATATGTTCGTTTGTTTCGGTCAAATGTTTATTGAGAGTAGTAGCCAGTTCTGGAGTTGAAGCATTTTTTGCCATTTTAGGAAGTGTTTTACTCAATATTTTTTCTGCATAATAAATATCTTTCAATCCTACTTCAAATAAATCTCTCAATCCATGAGCTGAATTTGTTTTTGCTTTTGTAGCTTCTACTTTTTTTCCTGTTTGAGTTGCCATAATAATTGATTTTAAATATTAATAGTTTACTTTTTATTTCTATTAAAATTAAAAAAAATAATTGGTGTAAAATTATTAATTAACTAAATATCAGTAAAATAGATGTTTTTTAACTAAAAATAATAAGGTGATTCTTTATAATAACTCTTTGTAAATCTAGGGAATAAATTTTAATTGCTTTCTTGGTTATTACCAAAGTAAAAATTGCAACTAGCAAGTTGAATTAGAGAAGAAAAATTTAATTTTAAGCGGTGTATAAAAATAATAAGCTCATTTATGCCCAAAATGTTTCGGGCTAAGTGAGCTTATTGCTATTAGCTTTTTTGAAATAAAAATAACAGAAAAATTAAAATCTAGATGTTTGATTTTATTCTTTAGTTAGGGCTGTCTTTGAATTTGTTCCAATAGTCTGATTATCTTGTCTAATTTGTCAACTTCAATGCTATTCAGTTTTGATGTCAGCGCTTCTATTTCTAGTTTGGCTTCCAGATTAGTTTGATAATCTGCTTGTGCTTGTGCTCGGTCTCTTTCGTTTTGTCTGTTTTGAGACATCATGATAATAGGCGCTGCATAAGCAGCTTGGGTAGAGAATAATAGATTAAGCAAAATAAAAGGATAGACATCCCAATGTTTTATAAAAGCAATTAGGTTTAAGGTCATCCAAAGAACGACTAAAATCGTTTGCACAATTATGAATTTCCACGACCCCATACTTTTAGCCACGGCATCGGCCAAGCGGCTCCCAAATCCTAAAGCTTCAAAATGTTTTTGGTGCCAATTTTTTTTTACTAACATAATACGTTTATTTGATAAAGGGTTATTGATAGATTTAAATTTTATTTTTTTGCAATGGAAATTTACCTTCGAGTTCGACCTGCAATGATAAACTCATAACCGTTCTGATAAAAACTATTAATCCTAAAATCGATACCGATTCTAATGTTGGCTCTGCAACTACTGTGGCAATTATAGCAGCAGCGATTAATATTTCAAGTCCTAAAAGTATCGATTTTCCCAGCGTTTGTCTTAATTCAATAAAGGGCTCTGGTTTTCTTCTATAAAATAGTACAAGTGACTTGATTAGAGAATATAGTACGCCTGTAAAAATGGTAATACAGCCTATGATTTCAATAGATGCTGCTATGTAGTTTATAAATATTTTGATATTTTCCATTTTGCTTAGTGATTAAAGCCAATTATATGAAGGGTTTTGTGTGAACTATTGTCAGATTATGTGTTTTCTATAGTTCTTGTTTTCTAAAAAAATGTTGTGGTTACAAGCAAATTCATTATAAATCTAATTTACAGTAAATTTTGTTTGCTAACACAGAGTCATATTATTGATTTGAAATAAGAGTAACAAATAGTTTTAGTCTTTTATATATCTATTAAAGTAACAATCGTAACATTCATCGTTAAGAATCAATTGATTGGCAGTTATTGTGAAAGACTGTTTTGAATCATTGTCATAGATAATTAACTTTTTTTCCCCTCCAAAAATAGAAATTCCGGTTTGAATAGAGTAGGAGGATTCAAGAACTAAAATCCCATCCACATACTTTTTTACTTTTGTGTTAGAGATTTCCAGTTGAATTGATTTTCCAGATGATTGTGGCGTTGTCGTAATTCCGGCAATCCCGCCAGAAGATTCAACCCAATTCCATTTTCCAATGATGGTGTTATTTTCATTATCGTTCATATGAGTGGAACAACTAATGATTGAAAATAGTAGTAAGAGTAGGTATGTTATTTTTTTCATTAGTTTAATTTTCGAAAAAAGGAAAAAAGAAGTTGCTGCTTCTGCCAAATTTGGAACAGTTTAACATTCAAATTTAGGTATTTTTTGGGTTGGTTTTACAATTCTGCAAATAGCAGAGATACAATTTTAGATAGTCACTGTATTTGCCTTGCAATTAAGATAAATCACTATTTGCATCCCGTTTTTTTCGGGTATTTTGAGCTATGAAGTGTTGCAGTTTTTTGGTATATGTTTTGATAATAGTTTCGTTTATAGAAATGAAATTATTTATTACTTTCTATCATTTCTAATAATGACTGCAGAATTTCTTGTCCTTCGGGCCAATATTCTAATTTTGACTCTGAATTCAGATGGCCTTTCTCGCCAATATTTATAAAAGAACTTCCCCATTTTTCAGCTAGCAACGAGGCTCTTTCCAATGAAATATAGGGATCATTAGAACTTGTGATCACAATGGAAGGGAAATCTAATTTTAATAAAGGAATGGGAGAGAAGTTTCTGATTTCCTCAGGGGTATGCGCAGCTGAATCTACATCTGCAGGAGCAACAAGCAAGGCACCAACTATTTTATCGGTTTTATTTTCTTTTGACCAATGGCTGATCAACGAGCAGGCAAGGCTATGAGCAACGATAATGATTTCACCTTCCGCAGATTCGATTGAAGTGTTTAGGCTTTCCAGCCAATCTTTTAAGATAGGGTTGTCCCAATCTTTTTGAATCACTTTTTGAGCAGTTTCAAAATGCTGTAACCAATAATTTTGCCAATGTGTCTCTCCTGAATCTCCTAATCCGGTAACGATTAAAATAGTGTGCTTCATGTGTTTCGTTTTAATTAAAGTACAAATCTGAATCCAAAAAAAAGTTGTTTTCGCATTTCTGGTGGGGTATTATGGTGTGCTTTACTAATAATAGTGGCACTACTAGATACGAATCTATCATTCATTTTAAATTATTGTGTGCCGTTACAAAGCTAATGAATTCCATTTCTTCCCGTTGTGATATTTTTTAATTTCATTAGCAGGAAAATGGCAGCGTAGCCTTTTGTAATAATTGCGGTTGCTTTTTCTTTAATTTATATATTTGTAAAAAAAACTATGCGTTATAAAATTGCGATACTAGTTGTCCTTAATAGCATTCTGTTGGGGAGTTGTGCATCAAAAAAAATTACAGATGCTTCCTATTTACTGCCTTCGAAGGAAAATACAATAGCGGTACCAAAAATGAATGTTTTTGTTCCCAGAAATTCAAAAGCAAAACAACTCCCTGTTTTAATATTTGTGCATGGAGGCTACTGGAATAGTGGACGAAAAGGGACCTACGATTTATTAGGCAGGAACTTTGCCAGCAAAGGAGTAGTCACTGTGATTCCAGATTATACTTTGAGTCCAAATACGGATTATGACGGGATGGCCAAGCAAATTGCCGCCGTGATTCAATGGACGAAAGATAGTATCAGCAAGTACAAGGGTAATCCAAATGCAGTCTTTGTAACGGGACATTCTGCAGGCGGACATTTGGGTGCATTAGCGGTTATGAATCCGAAGTACGGAATCGATCCTAAAAGTATTTCCGGAATTATTTTGAATGATGCCGCAGGATTAGATATGAAATATTATTTAGAGGAAAACCCACCTACTGCCGAATACAATTACATAACAACCTGGACTAACTCGCCCACCAAATGGCAGGATGCGTCCCCTATTTATTTTTTGGATAAAAATACGCCTCCTTTTTTAATTTATATTGGTGATCAAACCTATGCTTCTATTAAAACAACCAATAAGCGTTTTATTGATGCCCTGCATCCTTTTCAGCCAGAAGTTTCAGCAATACGAGTGGATAAAAAGCATGTTCCTATGGTTACACAGTACTTTTATCCATGGAGCGACCGCTTTGATGAGGTGATTGATTTTATGAAAAGTCAGATTAAATAAAGCATTTTTAAAAATTAGTGGATAGGAAGGTAGGGTAAACTAGATTACAGTTGTCTTACTATTGTAATAAAACTAATTTTAAAATTATGAAAACAGTTAAAGCCATATTAATACTAATTATTTTTTCTTTCGTACCCAATGTGAATGCGCAAAAAGCTAGAGTTAGTAATGATACCCAAGTAGAAACAAAACAGAGTGTATCGTATTATCAACAAAGAGGTTTAGAAGATGCGAAATACGAACAACAGTTTGAAGCAAAAAGCAAAACAGAAGAACGTGCTTTTTGGCAGGAACAAAAACAATACGAAAAGGAATTAAAGAAAAACGACAGAAGAGCGCATCGAGCTTATGTTCAAGGTAAGCAAGAAGGTTATGCAGCACACCACGATGATTGCGATAGCCATTGTCATCACAGTAAATATTGGTATCAGCATGCAGACCATTATTACTATGGATATAGTGAGCCGCATTATGAAAACAGATCTAACAGAACGACAGTGAATACGCAAATAGGTGTGCGTACTCCAAACGTGCGATTGGGACTTTTTTAATCGAATTAGAATATATACTAATTATGAATATTGTATGACCCAATAATAAAGCGTTCTATTCTTGCACAAACTACAGCACTTAGTTTGTCACGCTGAAAGCGTCTCAAGATACGTGAGCAACTTTACTGAGACGTGACAAATAGTGCGAGTGGTTATTAGCTAAGTCATATTCGGCTATAAAACAGTTCAATTTCAGTTCGAGCGGAGTCGAGAACCACTATTGCATCTCGACTGCGCGCGATGTGACAAAAATTTAGGTTGGACTATATTGTCTGGTTTTCGGTATAAGTATTAGATATAAAAAAAAGCGGAAATTTAAGTTCCGCTTTGATATTAATTATAGTCCTTCTTTAGGATCGTCTTTTATTTCCACTTGGGTTACTGTGCCATATTTTTTTGAAATGTTTATAATCTCATCTGCTTTTCCTATTAGCACAAATTGTAGCTTGTCTTTAGGGAAATATTTAGCAATGATTTGGTTGGCTTTCGCCAAATCCAAGTTGTCAACATTCTTTTCAAAATCGTCAATGAAAGATTTATCAAAATCATACCAGAACATTTGGGTCAGTAAACTAGCTTGTTGCGAGGTAGTTTCGTATCGTGGCGGGAACTGTCCTTTGACATAATTTTTGGCTGAAGCCAATGCTTTTTCATCAATACCATTTTTATGTAATTTAGACAGGACTTCGAGCGCCT
Source organism: Flavobacterium sp. DW-iso2 (assembly GCF_058725285.1). Lineage (NCBI taxonomy): Bacteria > Pseudomonadati > Bacteroidota > Flavobacteriia > Flavobacteriales > Flavobacteriaceae > Flavobacterium > Flavobacterium sp. DW-iso2. Next base: position 14,016 of record NZ_JBZXDY010000042.1, read on the forward strand.
TATCAATGGCTGCTTCCGTGGTTTTCACGTCTGTAAAAGTGCTGATAGCAAATGAACCACCATTTTTCAAGGCATTAAAGCGACTACTTGCGCCGTAGGTCAAGCCAGAGTTTACACGTAACTCATCATTTAGCATCGACGTAAATCGTCCGCCAAAAAGTGTGTTGACTACTTCAATGGATACATAATCTGGATTGTTTCTGCTTATTCCTGGAGAACCAATATAAAACGTGGTTTCTCTGGCGTCGTCTTTATTGACTAGTAATACCTTGTTTTCTTTTGGAATACTAATCGCTTTGGATGCAGGACTATCTTCTTCTTTTGAGGATTTTTCCCATTTTGAGAACAAAGCAGTCAGTGCGGCTTTCATTTCTTTAGTAGAAAAATCACCTACTACGCTAATGGCAGCATGGTCTGGTTTGTATTTCGTTTTATAAAAAGTAGTAAGATCATTTACGGTTAATTTACTCACGGTTGACGTAGTACCTGTTATTATATTTCCATAAACGTGGTCTCCATAAAGCATGGACTCAAAGTACGATCCTATCACAGATTGCGGACTTTCTTTTTGCTGTTCAAGCTTCACCAGCAACCTACTTTTTTCTTTTTCAAATTCTGCAGCGTCAAAAACAGGATTAAGCAATACTTCTTTAATAATCGTCAGTACCTTGTCTTTGTCCTTAGCGGCAAAATGAGAAGAAAGACCGGAGTATTCCTTAGAAGAATAGGTGTTTAAAGCGGCGCCAATGAAGTCGAGTTCTTCATCTAACTTAGCTTTTGTGAAATTTTCAGTACCATGTTTTAAAGCTGTAGCAGTCAGTGACGCAAGTCCCGCTTTGTCTTTATCATATATTGCGCCCGCCGGGATAATGGCAGATACACTAATTACAGGCACATCATGTTGCTCCATTAGGAAGACAGTAAGACCATTTGGTAATTTAAATGTAGCGTAACTCGGTAACTTATAACTTTGTGCTGACAGACTTATTTGTGTTATTACAAGCAAGCAGATCATTATGAATTTTTTATTAATACGTTCCATACTATTAATTTTCTACATTTGTTTTTAATACTCCTACTGTTCGGTTACTTTTTGTAAAATAGGTTTTGGCAACCCGTTGCACATCAGCAATTGTGATTTTATTATAATTAGCTGGCGCATCAAACATTTTTCTATAGTCACCAAAAAATACTTCATAAGTACCTATGTTGTTTGATTTTCCGTCTATGGTTTCCACTTGGTCGTAAAATTCCATTAGTTTTTGGTTCTTTATTTTTTGTAGTTCCGTATCGGTAATCCCATCCTGTTTTATTTTTTCAATCTCAGTATATATGGCATTTTCTAAATCTACTTCGTTCACCTCTTTATTGGCTACAGCATATACATTGAAAAGTCCAGGATCAAAGCTATCACCATAGTCAGTAAATACTTGGGTAGCTACTTGTTTTTTATCTACAAGCGAAGCATACAATCGGGATGATTTTCCGCTTGAAAGAACGGAGCTCAGAATATTTAAGGCATAATAATCATCGTTTTTAGTTTCAGGAGTATGATAACCAATCATAAGATAAGGTGTAGCCACTTCTTTTTGAACAGTAATTCTTCGTTCCCCGGTTTGTACAGGTTCTACAATATGAACTTTTGGTGGCGTGGGTTGAGCTGGAATTGGTTCGAAATATTTCTCTGCTAATAGTTTTACTGCTTCTGTTTTGATCGCGCCACTAATTACAACAACGCAGTTATTTGGTGCGTAATAGGTTTTAAAATAACGTTCCAAGTCTTGTTGATTCCAATTTTTCATGTCATCTTCATATCCCATTACAGGCCAATGGTATGGGTGCTCTTGAAAAGCGGTTGCCTGAAGCGATTGCGACAACAGACGCCAAGGAGAATTTTCAAGACCAGTACGACGCTCGCTTAATACAACGCCTCTTTCGCTTTCTACCATCGTAGGATCAATACTCAAACTAGAAATTCGGTCGCCTTCAAGATCAAATATAACCTCCGCTGCAGATGCAGGAAACCAATCCGTGTAAACTGTAACATTTTCAGTGGTATACGCATTATTCGCACCTCCATTGAATTCCATTGTTTGGTCAAATAGTTTTGGGCCGTACTTTTTGGCTCCGTTAAACATCATGTGTTCAAAAAAATGAGAGAGACCAGTAATTCCTTGGTATTCGTTCCTGCTTCCTACCTTGTAAAACAAATACATATTTGCATTTGGGATCGAAAAATCTTCTACAACTAATATTTTCATTCCGTTTTTTAGGGTGAAAGTATGTACATCGTCTGCTTTTATTTGTGCTTGTCCTGTTAAGGCGAGCAAAAGAAAAAGCGGTAGCATTATTTTTTTCATACGGTGTAAATTAATGTTTGATTAAAATGGCTGAAATTAAATTAGTTTCCTCTCTTTTTATATTGAAAATTGCGAGTTATCCTTTTAGAACAATGCTGATTTCATTTTTCGAAATGGAATTCAGCTAATAATAATAAGTCGGCTGGTTTAATTATTTGTTACATTTATAGGATAAAAAAATTTGCGATATAGTAAAATCAGTATACTAATTTACCTCCTCTTTGATTACCTTCGAATATATTAAGTTTTAAATTATTTTCGTGATCATTTTTAGACAGTTTATTGACAGTGATGTTATTGGTCTTTTATAATGCAATTAGGAGTGTCGAATGTAGAAGGTAATAGTACGTAATACAATAACAAGACCGCTTTTAAATTGTTTTAAAAACGGTCTTGTTTTGGATTATTTTTAAGTAGAAAGTCGTCTTAGCGGTTAAGTCACTTTGCTCTTTTTTTAATTTTTAGATAACTCTATTTTATTCAAAGTAAAAGTCATAGTTGAAATATCGGCTGTAACTTCATTAATCCTTGAGTTTGTAAAATACAAGTAGTTGTTATAAATACTAAATGTATCTGCCCATCTGATTTTTTTACCTTCAACCAGTGTGTGAATACTGCCATCTTGTTTACGATACATAATTTTGTTGTTTTCTAAATCAGCAAAATATAAAATACCATTTTCGTCCAGTATCATTCCATCAGGGGCTGCTGTTTTTGCCACCAATTTGACTGATTTTTCAACTTCCGTATTATTTGCATTGGCTAATACTTTTGTGGGTACGGAATATAAACTGTAGCCCGTTAGTGCATGAAAGTAGAGCAAGTCATTTTTATTGTCTAATGCAATTCCGTCAGAATTAATAGTGTTCTCCCACTTTTTGTTGTCGAAAGTCAAATAGGATTGCTCCGCTTTTGTAGAGAAATGATTGTCTAAAACTCTAGTAGATTTTCCAGAAGTCATATCCAGTACAATTAAACCAGCTCTGCCAGAATCAGTACAATAGATTTTATTGTTTTTTTTATCGACACGTAAATCGTTGATGTAAGAATTAGGATAATAACTGTCTTTTTGTAATATATAAGTTTTCTCTAATTTATTGTCACTTAAATTAAAGACAAAAAGGCGAGGTGCGTCTAAAACGGCACCAAATAATGGACTGCGTGTGTCTAACACATAAAGCATGTTTTCAAAAGCCACTACAGATTGTACGCCAACAAATTTTTGATCTTCAACTGCGCTTCCAATTTTCCATGAATTCCATTCTTCGTTGGGATAAGCTAATTTTTGATTGTCTTTGGTAATTTCAACCACCGAATTTTCAACTCCTTTTCTCCATCGAGGGAAGTTCACGAAAATCCGTCCTAATGTGCTCACGGTAACGCCAGTTAGTTGTTGTCCAGTAAATTCAGCAATTTGTTGTACTTGTACTGTAAGGCTGTCCGTGTGTTTTGTCGCTTCAGTTTCTATTTTCTTGTTCGTCACTTTTTTACAAGAAACAATCACTATAAAAAGGAAGATTAGATAAAGACTTTTTTTCATTTTAGTTAAATTTTAGAAGTTCAATAAAAGCTATTAGATATTTGGTTTTATTTTGAATAGGCTCCAGAAGAATAAGTCAGTTCATAACTGTGCGTGTATATTTCGAAAACAATTCCGAAAGGATCTTGTACGTAACACATTTTAAAAGGTTTCTCATTTGGATAATATTCTCGAATAGGCATTCTTTGTTTACCACCGTAAGATACAATTTTAGCGATAAGATCTTCAATGTTTGGATCTTGTATGCAAAAATGAAAAAGACCTGTATTGAAAGGATTGAATTCTGGTGCTTCTTTAATTCCGTGAGGGAAAGAAAATAATTCGATTCCCGTACCATCTGAAGTGGCTAAATGTGCAATTTCAAATTCTTCCCAATCTTCGCCAAAAACGTCAATGCACATTTGACCAATAGCTGTTTCCTTTTCTTTCTTTACTGTAGACGGTTCCATAATAATGTACCAGCCCATTACTTCTGAGTAAAACTTAACGGCTTCTTTAATATTAGGAACTGTAATTCCGATATGAGAAAATGCTTTTGGATAATTTGTTTTAGTTGTCATGTGTTATTGTTTTAGATTACAAATTTAGCCTATATTTGCATAAATAGCAATAACCTACTTTAAAGTATTATAGTTACCTAAAAGAGTAAAATATAGATTATCAATTGATTGAAATATAAAATGAGCGAAAAAAATTACTGTCCTCTTCATTATACAATGGGTTTAATAGGGACTAAATGGAAACCTTTGGTTTTATTTCATTTACTGGATGGGGGTTTACGTTCCGGATTACTACAAAAGAAAATCTCCGGTATTTCTAATAAAATGTTTACCCAAACCGTAAGAGAATTAGAAAAAGACGGCCTTATTTCCAGAAAAGTTTTTGCGGTTGTTCCTCCAAAAGTAGAATACAAATTGAGCGAGAGAGGCAGATCACTCGAAAATATTTTACGAAGTTTGGACACCTGGGGCGTGGAAGATAATCCAAAATAAATTTTTATAAACACCAATTTTAGGCCTCAATTTATAACAAGTGACTTTTATAACGTTGATAAATAGATTCTTATAGTAGTAATTTAATAATTATTTTTGTGTGCAGATAGGATACTATTTTTAAATCAGTCAAATTTATTTTGGCAAAAGCCTAAATTAACGGCTGATAATTGTTGTTTTAGAGTAAACTGAGAAAGAAGGGGTTCCTTTAATTAAGACGAAATTCAAAGAAGTAATCTTAACCGGTTACGGATATGAAAAATCAGCGATTTTATAGACTAACACTTAAAAATTAACTTTGCCATATAATTTCATTTGTGATTTATAATTAAGCACGATGTAAATGGCAAAAGAAAAGGCCAACCCAAAAAGGATGTATTGAGATCTATTTAAAAGTAAGGATACTGCAGCAATGGTAAGTACTATTAATGTATTTATTATCCTGTTTCTGTTGTGTTTAGGTACATTTATTGCATATGCAGTTTGTTTTCCAATATATAGAAGCAGCATTCCTGAAATGGCCATAATTCTAAAATCAAACAAGTTTAAATCGTTAAGGATGGCATGTCTTATTGTATTGGCAAGAATCGCAAAAGACATATAGATCAACAACTGAGAGTAGATAATACCAGTTCCATATTTATCTCTTTTACTTTCAATCAATAAATTTAGCGAGTCGAAGTAGATCCACCAGATCATGGCTATTATTGAAAATCCCACCATCCCCATGGCAATGGTTAATAATGTCCAATCTACATTAGTAAGACCCAATGTTAAGGAAGCAATGGGTTCTCCTAAAAGGACAATTGCCAATAGTCCTATGCATTCTACTAAATGTTCTTTATCTAAAGGCTTCGTTGAATTTTTAGAATTAAGAGTCGTCTGAATAATAATAATTTCTATGATAATACTGATGCTTAGCAATAGACTAGCTATTTTGTAGGAAAAGAATAAAGCTGATACAGCAAGGAGGGTGTTCCAAAGGCAAGAACACCGATAATTCTTTTGTTTGTGGATCGGCCTCTCATTTTTTGAATATATTTAGCATATAATCCCGCAGTAGTTATTTTCTATTCCAGAATCGATCGTGGTAGATAAAATGATAAGAACAAACATAATGAGAAGCGTAAAAACTCTATGGAACCTACTGTCATTGTCGAACCTATTTGAAAATGAAGTGTGCAGCACCCAAATCTACCAAAAAGGTAAAAATAATATAATGAATGTTAAAAATACATGGCGGTCTAGTTCATTGTTATGCGTATGGGCTAATAGATGAGCCACCTTTCCTAGTGCCACAACAAAGATTAGGTCAAAAAAGAGCTCAAGCCACGTTGAGTGTCGATTTTTCATTAAATACATTGTATTTTTCATAAGCTTTAGTGCAAATCTAATTTGATAAAAAAGTAGGCAGCCTTTTTATTTTTTTCGTTAGGAAAAAACTAAGTTATGAAAATTATTGTTTGAAATTAATATAGAATTACAAATTGATTAAAACGGATGGTAGCACTAAAATCATGGCTGAACAATAAATTCTCTGAATGTAATTTTGTATTATTTTTTCTATTTCTTTTAGACACTTTTATAAAGTAACTCTTCAAGTAAATTATTAAATTACTTTTCCAGTTTAATGTATGAGTTTTTTTTTAGAAGGATTCAGTCCACAATTTTCCCATTCTTCATCAGAGATTTTTCACTTGCTTTTTTGAATTCTTTAATATTCATAGATTTTGTGATTGCTTGTTTTCTGCTGACACATAAATTTCTTGTAAAAAAAACGCGAATTAAGCTGATTTTTCGGCATTTCGTCATTCCGATTTATACTCTTTTCTTTGGTCAATGTATTGGTCTTTATAAAATTTATTTGGTTTCAAGTACACAACATTATTTTGAAAATCGAGGAATATATTAAATCTTTTCAAAATTTCGTTACCTAAAATATGAACGTTTTTATCTTTTAATGGTTTTTGGGTAGTTGTTATTTGAACTGGAATATTTTTAAGTTTATACTTTCCAATTTTTAAGATTTCTAAATTAGAAGTAATAACAGGGATTTCGTTTCCTTGTGCACCTTTCATCATTACCTTTTTTAAAACCTTCATCTTGTTCGTTGGAAAGTTACCTTCTTTTAATAAATCATTATCTAACATTGCAGTTCTTTCAAAACCCGTATCAAAGAGGAAAAGATCATTGTTCGCAATTCCATTTTCCTTAATTTCACTTGAAACTAAAAACAAGTCTTTAAAAAACTCTATTTTTAGGCTAGTGAATTTGTTATCTAATAGTACATATTTAGGCAATTCAGAATGAATAATCATAGCATGCTTGTCATAATTGAGTTCGACTACTTTTCCTTTGAAAAAGTCCCAGCCAAATCGCCCTTCTGTTCCGTGTCCTGCTAATTCGGCGTCATACACTTTAGTTTTGTAATTTGTTTTTCCAATTTTTAAATTATATAATGTGCTGTAAAGTTCCGTTGTAGATTTAAGTTTATTATTTAAAATATCATTTATTAAAATCAATTCGGTTGTTCCGGTGTCAAAATTTAAGTTTAAAGTATCTTTTTCGTTGAAAATAGCTTTTATAAAAATGGTATTATGCTCGTTAATAGTTAATGAAATAGTGTCACTCAATTCTAATTTTTGAGCAAAAATCGATATAGAGAAGAGTATAAAAGCAAATATTAATAATAACTGTTTCATTTTGAGTAATTTTAATAAAATGATTTTAATGGAAAAATGACTTTTTAAAAATGGAAAAATCCAAGTAAGAGTACCAGTTTTTAATATAAATTTAATAGTACTGAAATTTTTATTGATCAATCCACTTTCGATAAACCTATTTTAGGATTTGTCATGCTGTCTTGTCCTGATATAGGTTGACTATTTTTGGATGTTTACTCATTTCAAAAATAGTTGATTGTAGACGTAATATTG
>NZ_JBZXDY010000043.1:0-21140 GCF_058725285.1 Flavobacterium sp. DW-iso2
ATTCGCTTGTACGTTTTTTTCATAATTCAACAAAGATAAAATTTATCATTTGTTGCGTTAGGTTATTGAATTCTCCTATGCGATCATTTCATAAATAGCTTTTTCCTTTGCAGACAAAGCTGATGGAACCTTACCTGTAATCAATAAACCATGGTGATCAGTTACTTTTAAATCGTTAACAATTCGTTTATTTAAACGTCCTATTTTCATTTTAGCAACTACTCCTTTAAATTTCTCCATCTCTTCTAATATCCATATAAGCTTAGAAACTTCTACCCACATATCTTCTGGAATATACTTACTCCCGGTACGAGGGTAACTAATGAATTTATTCTCGTATAGGCTTTGCGCGATATTGAGAGTTTCCTCAGCAGTTAGGTTTAATTTTATGTTAGCCTCTTTCTGTAATGCTGTAAGATCGAATAGCAATGGTGGCTGTTCATTGACTTTTTTTATTTCTATGCCAATTACCGTGGCTATCCCATGTCTCTGTAGCGATTTCAATGCGTCTTCAGCTTGTTTATCTCCATCCCACTTTATTGTGGAAATACTTTTAAAATCAATAAACTCTTTGCGATGTTCCAATTCAATTTGCCAATATTGCTTACTAACAAATGACTTGTTTTCTAAAAATCGTTTGCAAATGATTGCTAGTGTTGGTGTCTGAACCCTTCCCAGAGAATAAATACCAATTCCGTTTGCAATAGTTAATGCTTGTGAGGCATTAATTCCTACTAACCAATCTGCACGGCTTCTACCTAGTGCTGCTTGATGTAAACCATCGAAATCCTTTCCTGGTTTCAAGTTATTAAACCCATTTAGAATGGCTTTTTCAGTTAGTGAACTAATCCATAAACGTTTAAAAGGCTTACTACAATTAAGATATTCATAAATATAACGAAATATAAGTTCACCCTCTCGTCCTGCATCTGTAGCCACAACTATACTTCCACAATTTTTAAAAAGTTGATCAATAACATTCAGTTGTTTTAATGCCCCTAGATCACGAACATAACTTTTATCTTTCTTAACCTTGCGCACTGTTAGCAAGAATGGATTAGGTAATACAGGTAAAGCCTCTCTTTGAAATCCAGTAACACCATAATCTTCTGGCATTGCCAAAGTCACTAAATGTCCAAACGCCCAGGTTACCTGATATCCATTTCCTTTCAGGTAACCCTCTTTCTTTTCTGTAGCTCCTAACAAGATAGCGATCTCTCGAGCAACACTTGGTTTTTCTGCAATTACTACTTTCATTAGATTATGTCTTTAGAATAGTTACATTTTTCGCCCTTTCGATTTAGCTGCTGCTTTTGGCTTATCCTGTTGTTCTTGCTGTTTGGCACTTTCAGGATTATTCTGTTCGCTTTTTAAAGGCTCTTTAATTTTCTTAGTCGCCTCGTTGGTTTTACCTTCTGAGTTAACAGCAACCTGTGTTTTACTTTCCTCTTTAGGTTGTGCTTTCTCTTTTAATTTATTAGGATTATCAAAAGAAAAACCAGTTTTTCCAGTTTCCTTATCAAATGTGATATATCCTTGGTATTCTTTACCTTTCTTGTCAAGCAAACCGCTTAAATAAACTGTCTGTCCGTCATTAAGTTTCTGATATTGTTGTTCGTCTAGCTCTTTTCCTCGGAATACCTGTGGAGCTTCCTTCTGTTGACTTTGTGACTGTTTATTAGTATCTGGTCTATCAAAAAGGAATTCAACGTAACGTTTGTCCGCATTGAATTGAACAGATGCATTAAACGGCTCTCCTTTTTTTGAGATCATACCTTCTATGTGCAAGGATTTACCATCTGCCAAAGTCTGTTTTTGTTGCTCATCTAGCTTTATCCCCTTTATTTCTTCTGGAATTTTAATATGTTCTGTGCGTAGCGCAATAACTTCTTTGGTCAAACGGTCAATGCTAATAATCGAAGGTATTGTTTCCCCCGATTTGGGATTAATCAAATCAACGACTCTGCCCATGTTCCCACTTTTGAGCAAGTTTTCTTTATCTTCTTTTGAAAATTCATGTCCGAAGAATTTGTAATTTAACTGAGGTTCTTTTCGGATGCCATGAATAGAAAGAACTACTTGTCCATTTTCTTTTTCTTGTAGTGATAGCCTAGCGTCCATGCGTGTTATTGAGGTTCCTAAATCAAGACTTATAGGAACTAGTTCATTGGTCTTGTATCCTTTTAATAGTGGATCTAATAAGTTCATTTTTTCGAGACGTTCCTTACTTAATCCCAGATTAGACATTGCTTTCCAATCTATTTGTTCTAATTTGTAGCGGTAATTGCCAGCTTCCGGTGTTGATTGTGTTGTTTTCATCTTATTTTTATTTTCAGGTTTATAATCTACTTTTATTTCATGTTGTTCAAATTGAATCCCTCCCATTTTCGTAGGTTTATCAACTTCTTTTTGCATTCTTTCCGCTATATGTATTGCTTGGTTCTCTGGAACTCTAAAAAAGATAAAATGTGTAGGATCTTTTAATTGCCGGTAAAAGTTAGAGAAAAAATTAGAAAACAAATCACCTTGTTTGTCTACATGCAGAAATTGACTTCCATTTTTTTTATCCGGGACTACTGTTTGTAATTCTTTATCTTTTCCAATTCCCTTAACTATCCTTACTTCCTTTTTTTTACTATCAGATACTAACAAAACATCCGAGAATTGCTCCTCTAATTTCGGATTACTTATAGTTTGTTCGTTCATGTCAGTACTATTTTAAAATTAACTTATTCGAAAATAAATAGTTATGATCAAATTATTCACAGACTGACTTTAGCTGGCAGGTGTTGTCGTTCGTTGGCTTTAAATTTTGTCTAGGAGCATTAAAGCTATCACGTATAAACTGATGAACATCGGATAGTTTATAATAAATTTTTCCACTAATCGTATAATACGGTAGTTTACCAGTTGAACGATAACGCTGAAGGGAACGGTTACTAATTTTCAACATTTGCAGGAGATCCTGATTATCTAGTAGTTCCTCTCCGTCAATGTTATTTCGTTTCCTTTGATTTTCATTAATATGCTCATTCAAAATATCAAAACGATCCATAATACGCTCCATCCACGCTATAAATTCCATTCTATCTATATTCATAGTGATATGTTTTAATAGGTTAAAACTTTTAAATTTCAATATCTTTTTGAAGGATTTAAATATGAAACATGCTTATTCGCAACAGGAATAGTGTTAGTTTAGCACATTTAAATTTGGATTTTAATTAGCTAATAAAATTTTAAAGTTATCTCGATAAATATTAATTATTTATTAAATTCTAAATTGGAAAAAGAATTATCTTTTTGATGGAGTAAATTTTATATAAAAAAGTGGATGAACTTCACAAGTACTTCACAAGTTGTGACAGGTTTATTTTAAGACTAGAAAGAATATTTTAAATTAAAAACAGTAGTAAAACATAATTCCTGCAAAAAATTAAGCCTAGAGTAACTAATGATATACTCTTTAAAAGGTTGACAACAATGTTTGAAATTTAAAGGACTATTATTGTTTTACCGGGTTAGAACGATACCGAGTGCTACAATCAAAATAAATTATTACCCATTTTGAGCAACTAGAAAATGAATGCGTATTTAAAGGAAATTGCCGGCGTTTGTGAAATCGAAAAAGAGCTTAATTTTCACATTGCCCGACACACTTTTGCTACTACAGTAACACTCAAGAACGGAGTTCCTATCGAAAGCGTCAGTAAAATGCTTGGACATAAAAACTTGCATACTACACAACATTACGCAAAGGTGTTGGATAAAAAAGTAAGTGAGGACATTTTGATTTTGAGAAACAAAATATTAAACAGCAACAATGATAAAATTATCAAAAAGGTTAATTATAATTTCCAATAACTGAATTTAGCTCTTAGTGGGTTCAGAATAGTCGGACGTGAAAAATCGATATTGAATTTAAAATTCAAAAAGTAAATAACATAGTGTTGGTTACAAGAATCCAACACTATAAATTTATCTAAACCACAAAAAAAAGAGGCGTTTTAGCCTCTTGTAATCTCTCTACCATTTTACGATAACTCCCTAGTGCTAAAGGCATATAATAGGTTACATTCAACCGCCGGTTAATTGCTCGTCTTTCAGACGCAACGGAACTTTAGCAGAGGTTTTTTTACTTATTTACAGTTTTAAATTTAAATTCACTAGCTTCTTTATATGAGTCAAAAATAAATACTCCCAAATCGACAACAAATACTCCCGAATTGACAACTATATCTCTAATTAATAACAAGATAAAATATACCAGTATATTCAAATTCAATCCATCGCATTCAAATTCAAACAATCCTAAAATTATACTCCTAAAACTAAATTAAGACTATAATCGAACTTAATTTCCCCTATTCAATTCCCGAATTGAACACTATACTTTTAGCTTCAAATAATTTATTTTGATAGGTTTGTACAGGTTTTCCCTTTTCTTCAACCAGCAAATCATTTCAAATTATATAAATATGTCAGAACAATTTAATCAGGACCGGATTAAACGTATTTACCAAATGCTGTTCGAAATGGCATGTGGAAATATGACCTTCCGCATCCAGGATAATAGTAATGATGAATTAAAAAATAGTGCTGAAGCATTAAATAAAATTGCTGAAGAACTCCAAAAAATAAATCTGGCATCAGGATATATAACCGCTTGCTACCAATACCACAATCTAATTCAGTTAACATTTGTATTGGATAATGATTTTGTTTTATTGAGTTTTAATAATGAAGTGCCGCTCACTCTTAAATACAATCCGGATACAATTATCAATACCGACTTTGCTAAATTAATTGCCCAGCAATCGAAAGATATTTGGAACGGTATTCTTGATGAATTAAATAAAAACTCCAATTACAACAATACTTTGCAATTAATTTTCATTACTGGTGATAATCACCTACTGCCGTCATTTTGCACAATATCAAGATTATTATATAGCGATGAAATAATTGTAAGTTCCGTATCAACCCTACTTGAAGACATGCGTAACATTAACGACCGTCTCTCTGGTTCAAAAATCCGTAGACAGAATGAAGTTACTGCGGTACAAAATTTACATGATTATATTTTAAGTCATCTGGATGAACCAGTACCCACTTTACATGACTTAGCACAAATGTTTGCTATTGAAGAACACATATTAAAAAATGGTTTTAAAACTTTTTTCAAAACAAGTGTCTATAACTTTTATCAAGAGGAACGCTTGAAAAGAGCAAATCTAATGATCCAGCAAACATCTGTTTCTTTAAAAGAAATTGCCTATCTGAATGGCTTCAAGGGCTATCTTAATTTTTATAAAGCCTTCAAAAAAAAATTTGGCTACAAACCAAGTGATATTTCAAGACCTGAAGAAGATCTTCAACCCTAATACTTTTGCACTGTTTTATTTTTTGAATAACGAAATGCCTGATTTGCATAATGTTATATGTTTTTTATTTACAATTTTACACCACTAAAAAATAGTAAAATGAAATTAACAGCTACATTCAAAGAGAAATTCACGATTAGTATTAGTTATTTATTCATACTGCTTTTCGTCTATTCAGCAGTCAGTAAACTACTGGATTTTCAAAACTTTCAGATACAGCTTGCTCAATCTCCTTTACTTACTGCCTTTGCTAAATATATTTCTTATGCAGTACTATCAGTAGAATTTGCAATAGCTATTTTGTTATCAATACCAAAAACTAGAATAATCGGCTTGTTTTCGGCATTTGGATTGATGCTACTATTTACAATTTATATCTACATAATACTGAATTACAGCTCATTTGTACCCTGCTCCTGCGGAGGCATCCTTGAAAACATGAACTGGACAGAGCATCTTTTCTTCAATATTGCAATGGTAATACTTGCAGCGACAGCTTTACATCTTTCCAATGATTGGCAGAATAAACCGCGATTTTATATCAGTATACGTCTTGTAGCAATATCGATGCTAAGTATAGTTTTAATGGCTGGGCTGTTTCTTATTTCTGAAGACATGGTGCAACATCGTAATAACTTTGTGAGAAGGTTTCCTCCCTTTCCTGCTAAACGAATTACTGTAGAAAACCTGAAATTCAATTCCTTTTACTTTGCTGGCGAAAGCAATGGTAAACTATTTCTAGGAAATAAATCTGCACCGGCACTAATTACCGAACTGGATACAACACTTAAAGTGATCACAACCCAGCACATCAAGATTAAGGATACGTTGTTCAAATTCCATAATGTTCAATTACGAGTACTTCCACCCCGCTTTTATTTATTCGACGGTACAGTTCCCATAATTTTTAAAGGAAATTTAAGTGATGGAAAAGCCGTTTTACAATCCCGAAAAATCCCCGGTTTCACAAAAGCAGTAGTCATTGATTCAGCAACGCTCATAATTCGAACGCTCAGCAATACTCGAGAAAATCTTTTAGCAACTGTAAACCTCAACGATGGCCAAATTAAAAAATCGGCTCATGAACTTCTTCAGAAACAAATTGATGGATTATTCGATACGGATGGAACAATGCAGTACAGTCAACTGCAAAGAAAATTTGTTTACTTATACTACTACCGCAATCAATATACGGTGACAGATCAATATCTCAACCTTGTGCATCGCGGAAACACAATTGACACCACTTCTAAAGCTAAAATCAAAATTGCATATGTAAAGGCGAAGAAGCAAAGGGTATTTTCAGCACCCCCATTATTGGTAAACAGAGTTAGCGCAATCCATAATAACCTGTTGTTCGTAAATTCAACATTACCTGGGAGATATGATGAAATAAAAATGTGGAAAAATGCAAATGTTATCGATGTATACGACATTCTAACGAAATCTTATCTAATGAGCTTTTACATCTACAAAATTGACGGTGAAAAAATTGACGATATTTTAGTAACCGACACTCATTTGTTTGCAATAATAGGAAGCAGCATTGTTTCTTATAGATTAAGCACAACATTAAAAGATAAATACAACAATTAAATGAAAGACATACCGGCCAGTATCAGGCGTTAGATCGAAAACCTGTAAAAAAGAGTAGATCACATTAGTTAATTTTTAAATTTTAATATTATGAAATCTTTAGCAATTAAAATGATGTTCCCCGTTGTCGCCTTTGTGTTGGCATCGGCAGGTGCAGTAAGCACCAATGATTCGACTACTGCATCTGAAAGCGCGGGCGTGCAGGGTTTTAAACGTACAGCGCCATTCAATTGTCAGCCACAAAAAATCTGTAACAACATCGGTGCGGTGCTTTGTGTTGACGGAGCCGATCAAATGTATGCGAAACCATCGCCAACATCGGATTGTTCTGTATTATTAACACACAAACCTTAAATAACCTTTTAAGGTAAAATTAATGCAGGTCATAATTTCTTATGACCTGCATTTCTTATTGTACTCCTTCACTAATCCATTTTTTTGGGGATTCTCCTTTTAAATAATAGCCAAACCAATCTTCAATTCGATGAGCAAAGTCCTGTTGATTCTCCTTTTTCACCAAGGCATGACCATCTCCGGGATACACTAGCAAGATGATGCTTTTTTTCAATCGTTGCATCGCAAGATAAAAAGCAATACTTTGATAATAATGGATTTGCCTGTCTTCTTCTCCAGTCCAAATGAGCACAGGCGTTTCAATTTTATCGACATAGGTGAGCGGCGAATTACGTTCGTAGCCTTTCCTATCCTCAAACAATGATTTTCCCATACGCCACTGCTGGCTCTCAAAACGCCACATCTCAGGTCTGCCAGCAGTCCAACCTATAGAAAGATACCATCCAGCAAGGTCAAAAACGGAAGCCCCTGATATAGCACTTGCAAATAAATTGGTTTGCCCTAGTATAAAATTAGTTTCATATCCTCCAAAAGAGTGCCCAATTAATCCAATTTTAGAACTGTCGACTACGCCTTTACTTACAACCGCTTTGGTGGCAGCAATGACGCAATCTGCAGCCGATAGTCCCGGATTTCCCAACTCATATTCAATATCAGGGAGCAGCACAAAATAACCTTGAGCAGTTAGGTTAGAGGTATTAAATCCTGCCATATTATGGAGCGATGGATTGATGTAATAATGAAGTAAATAGGATTGCGTTTGGTATATGTGTACAATCATTGGATACTTCTTTTCTGGATTATAAGCTGCAGGATAATACAAGATCCCAGTTAAAAGTGTGTTTTTTGAATCCCGATAATAGATCTTTTCCTGCTTTGCCCACGCATATTTATAATGCTGTAAATTACTCTGATAGAGTTTTTCACTCGTCCCTTCCTTGCCCATGCTTATGCTTAATTCTGGCGGACTATTATATTTCTGTGATTCATAAACATACGCATTCGCTTTGCTGGCTTTTAGTATTTTTGTAGTAAGAAAATTACCAAAAACAATCGGTTCTACGTTCTTTTTTGGACCAAGAATAAAGTAACCACTTTCATTATTCCTTTTTGCACTTAACATTATTTTATTTTTAGTATTGATCGCTGCATCAATATGTCCAGTAAAATAGGGTACAAAAAATTCGCTATCAACTGGCGGAGCTATCCGAAATGTAATACCCGACTCCTTCCCCCTAGTAAGTCGAACAGCTTTATTTTCTTTAAAATCTATTTGCCAAATATCAAACCGGTCATAAAGTAGAATACATTCGTCATGAATACCCCAGCCTACAATCCGGTAGTTAATTTGCCAAATTTTATCTTCCCAATCCGCTAATTGTAATCCGTGCCTTCCTGTAATATTAGAATGGGTACGAGTCAAAAAATTATACACCCACCAGTCGTTATCTTTAAAATAAGCAAAGTATTTTCCACTGGGTGACAAACTTGATGCCTCTAGTTCTGTAGACTGGTTTTCTAAAAGCAAATTTTTCCTTCCCGTTTCTAAATCAGTAACATAATAGTTTACATTGCGATCCAGTTTGTATTGCGGTCCTAAATCTTTCGTATTATAAGTAATAGCAAAATCTTCACTAGCATTCAGAAAACCAAAGGGTTTACTTTCATCGGTAATTAGCATAAAACGATCTTGCTCCGGCCACCATGCTGCGATTCTGGTGTTAAATTCGACATCCCCCACAGTCTGCCTTTCAGAATAAACAACCGCATCATTGCCATTCCACACCTGTGCCCCATCAAACTTTTCTGCAATAGCAATTTCCTTTTTAATAGTAAAAAATACCCTTTTACCATCTGGAGAAAGAGTCAAACCACTCGCGAATTCGCTTTCCACATAGTAACCATCTGGAATTTTATTGGGCTCCAACTGAAATAATGTAGTATTCTTTACAGAAAAACAGAAAACAGCCGGACGATTAATTCCACTGATACTATCTTTATTTTCTCTAAGAAAAGCAACAGATTGACCATCAGCATTCCATATCAGTTGCGAAAATTTCCCACTACCACTTTCAGCTACTACTGATTTCCCTATTGTTG
Source organism: Flavobacterium sp. DW-iso2 (assembly GCF_058725285.1). NCBI lineage: Bacteria > Pseudomonadati > Bacteroidota > Flavobacteriia > Flavobacteriales > Flavobacteriaceae > Flavobacterium > Flavobacterium sp. DW-iso2. The sequence continues at coordinate 9,435 of NZ_JBZXDY010000043.1, forward strand.
ACCCAAAGGTCACCATCAGTACTTGGTAAACGCCACCGTTTTCAATGGTACAGACAAGCGCATCCTTGGAACTACTCATACGGAATTGATCAATCCCAGCGATGCTTTGCAGTAGCTCTCCTCCACTATTCCTGAGTTGTAATACGCGCTTCTTCGCTTTTCCTTCCACAGTAATCAAATAGTTACCATTTCCCGAAAAGGAATACGTTTCCACATCTTCAATTACGTTGATCTTATCCTTCTCCAAATCAAGAAGAGATAGTCGTCCATCAGTATCACGGCAGACAAATTGACGTTCCCCGCTAAATGCTCCCGCATTGGATTTAGCAAAAGTATACATCTTCTTTCCATCACTTCGCTTCACAAAAAGCGTATCAGGGCTTTCGTCATAGCGCATCGCATAGCTTACCCAGTTCCCTTTATCAGATATTTTGTCAGTATAAAGCGTTCCCCACAAATGATAATCAGTTTCTGTAACTGCTTTTTTTACTAGTACCTGCCCATAATTCGGGCAAGCAACTAACAAAAAAATTAAAAAATTAACCCATCGGCAAATAGTGCCAAATAGTATCGTATTGGTCTTTCTATCGATTAATCGTAGAGTACCGTTGTTGTAATTGATCATATTAATATCCAGAATTTTGAGGTTTTAGAAATGGATTTACTAGTAATTCAGACTGTGGCAAAGGCCATAATTGGTCGGTTGCATTCCATCCAGGTTTCGTACCCAAAACAGCTTCCAGCTTCCCAAAACGCTTCAGATCAAAAAAACGATGCCCATACTCGGTAAATAATTCAACCTTGCGTTCTTGTAATACGGCTTCAAGTAAAGCTGTTTGAGTAGTAGCATCCGTATCTGGTAGGCCTGCCGTATGTCTTATTTTGTTTAAATCTTCTTTGGCACCTATCATGTCTCCTTGCCTAGCACGTGCTTCTGACCGAATCAGGTACTGCTCTGCTAGTCTGAAAATAATGGAGTATTTTAATGAGGAACCGCTAGCAATGTCTTGCTTGTATTTATAAGGATGATACCAAAGGTCACCTCCTTCGGTAACCGTCTTAATCCAATGACTCTTTCTCAAATCGTTGGTCTCAAATTGGGATACAAAATTATCCGACAAGGCAACCAGCTCTGGCGGACCGGAAAAGAAAATAAAGGTGCTGCCTTCATCAGTATTCGCACCTTCACTTCCAGAAGCAAGTTGCCATATAGTGCTAGTACTTTCTTTTAGAAATACGGAGTCAAGATTATCATCCCAAATATAAAGCGAAGCATCATTCAATACTGCTGAGGCCATATTCGCTGCTTCTGCAAAATCACCATGGTACAAGTACACGCGTGCAAGCAATGCCTGAGCTGTCGCCTTATTGGGGCGAGTTCGGTCTGCTTTACTATAGTCTGCAGGTAGTAAGGTAATAGCGGTTTCAAGATCGGCAATGATGTTTTTATAAACGACTTCGGTCCCCATTCTCGGCACTGTACTATTGTAAACATAATCGGTTGTGGATACATAAGGCACATCCCCAAAAAGATTTACGAGGTAAAAGTGCGTTATGGCTCTTGCAAAAAGTGCCTCACCCTGCAATTGATTTTTATCACTTGGCGCTAATGAAGCCGAATTACCTACTCCTTCAAAAATAGCATTGGCAGCATAAATCTGATTATAGGAACTGTTCCATAATAGGGAAACAAAAGCATCAGAGGCAAGCAGTGAATTGTTATAAAAATCGGCTGTGGTATACGCCCCGTTTTCATAAGAAACCAATTCATCAGCATATGTACCCAACAGGCAAGAAAGCCCAAAAGATTTTCCGGTTAACAGTCCGTTCTCTCTCATTTGTGCATAAACATCAACCATAGCTGCATTGGCCGTGGTAGCATTCTCAAAAATTGCGTTTGTAGTCAGCTGCGAATTAGGTTGGTCGATTGTAACAAAATCGTCACAGCTAACAATGAAAAGAAAAGAAAACAAAGCCAGCAGCTTCATAGTATATTTTCGCGTTCGTATTAGATTTTTCATGAGTTTGGATTTTAAAAATTAAAAAGTAAGTTGCACTCCAGCTGAGATAACACGCAATGGCGGTAAACTGCCCCCTTGCGTAAACTCAGGATCTGCGCCCTTGTAAGAAGTGATCGTAAGGAGATTTTGTGCCTGCAGTGACAAACGACACCCTACTTGTGGTAACAATTCACGTGGAAAACCGTAAGAGAGTGAAATGTTTTTAAGCCGTATATAAGAGGCATCACTTACAGCACCGTCACTCAACCCAAAATATTCACTAGCCTGCATAACTTGTTGGTCACTGCCAGTAGTATACCTCTGATATGGAGCCAAATCCCCAGCCTGATGCCAGCTATTGACATAAGCTGATGGTTGATTAATCAACAATCCGGCAAAGCGCTGCGTATTGGCAAAATTGAAATTCTCTTGTTTAACAAACTGGAATAGAAAATCCAATTGTAAGCCTTTAAAAACAAACAGGTTTTGCAGTCCACCATAATATTTTGGGTTAAAATCCCTAACGGTTTCGCGATCATTTTCGAAAGATATAACTCCATCCCCATTCACATCTTTAAATTGGTACAGTCCAGTTTGCGGATCGACTCCAGTAAAATGAAATAGTTTTCTTATTGTCGTAGGTTGTCCTATTACATAATCGCTTCTGTAGCCAGAAGATTCTAAATCAGGAAAAGAAACCAATCTATTGGTCGCGCTGGTTATATTAAAATTAGTCGTCCACGAAAAATTATTAGTTTTAATCGGTACTAAGCGCAGCGTAGCTTCAAAACCAGTATTTTCAACAGTCGCATTTAAATTGGCTTGGATACTACTAAAACCTGTGGTTCCTGCTAAAGGTAAACCAACCAGCTGGTTGGAGGAACGATTTTGATACCAAGCGGTTGTCAAAAAAATACGATCATTAAAAAATCCAAGCTCTAATGCAGCTTCAAATTTTTTATTAGTTTCCCACCCAAAATCAGTATTATAAAGTCGCGCAGGCTGCAAACCATTGGTACCTCCATATTGATATCCAGAGGAACTATAGGTATTTAAAAACTGGTAATCCCCTATTTGATCATTACCGGTAGTACCATAACTGGAACGTAGTTTTCCAAAACTAAGCCATTCCATGTTTTCAGCTAGCAGTGGCTCTTTATAAAACAACCAAGCCCCGCCTATGGCTCCAAAAGTAGCAAACTGCTTTCCTGGTCCAAAACGGCTAGAACCATCCCTCCTACCGGTGAGATTTACAATATACTTGTCGACAAAGGTGTAATTAGCTCGTCCAAAAAAAGCTTGATATTTATAAAGTATAGCATCATTATTCAAAATCAGTGTCACCGATGCCGACGCCAAGTCAGATAGCAAGCTATTACTTGTAAATCCACTGGCGAGGCTAAGTAACTTTTTGCTATCTTGGTTTTGATAGCTGGCTCCTACCAACACATCAATTTTTGAATTCCCAATAGCCGTTTGCCAGTTCAATTGTGGCTCAACAATCCAAGAACGCCTACTAAACGAATTAATAAAAATAGAGGAATATTGACTGCCTAAATTATAAGCAGGATTATACACAGTAGAAGGTATAGAACGATTGTCCTCATTATGAAGGTCGGTAAATCCTAGACTTGTCTTAAATTCCAAGTTTTTGGCCACTTGATAGGAAAGCAGACTATTCACTATAAGGTCAGTGGTTTGAGCGATATTTTTGCTTTCTAAATTGGCCAATGGGTTTTCCCAAGTACTGTTCTCCCAGTTCAACTTGTTATCCGCATCATAAAGTGCGGGAGCATTCGGTACAAGTTGCCTCGATAAGGTCACAAAGTCAATCCATGGCAAGTCGTTGTGCTGCGCGGTATAGCTTCCCGAAAAAGTAATACGAAACTTTTTGTCCTCGGAAGCATGGTCAAAACTAAGTCGAGCACCTCCTCTTTTATATAAAAAATCTCCGGGGAATACGCTGCTTTCCGTTCGATAATTACCACTAAAGAGATATTTAGTTTGTTCAGAACCACCACTAACCGAAGCCTGCAATCCCATGACTTCAGACGTCCCTCCTATCAGTTTCTTTTGCCAATCTGTATAACGGCTCGGATCCCAAGTACCGTTCACATCATAGGCATTTGCGGGATAGCTATCAATACCGTCATTGGCAAAAGCTTCCTGACGCATCGCTAAATACTCTTCAGTATTCATCAGAGGCATCATCTTGCTAACCGTTCCGCTACTGTGATTGCTGTTAATTGTGAAGGTGGTTTTGCCCGCTTTCCCTTTTTTAGTGGTAATCAGCACTACGCCATTGGCACCACGAGAACCATAAATAGCTGTGGCATCAGCATCCTTTAATATATCAAGGCTTTCAATATCGCCAGGATTAATACTCCCTAATGGGTTGCCATCCCCAGGAATAGATGTCGAAGTTTGGCGATCGCTAATCGGATCAGACGAATAGGGAACTCCGTCAATAACAAAAAGAGGCGCATTCGCTCCCTCACGGAGACTGTTTAATCCTCGAATGTTGATACTGAATCCACCACCTGCAATCCCACTTTCCTGTACAATATTCACCCCCGCCATCCTTCCTTGCATAGTCGCAAGCACATTTGTGACCGGTTGCGTTTCAATAGCCCCCGCCGTAATTCTAGCAATACTTCCTGTACGCTCACTTTCTTTTACGCTGTAATAACCTGCATTGACACGAACTTCCTGTAAGTTGGTAGCGTCCTCTTGAAGCTGGATATTAAGTATTGTTTGATTATTGACAGCGACAGCAATCGTTTTGTATCCTATAAAGGAGAACACAAGTACATCTGTAGGTAAAGCATTTATGGAGTAGTGTCCATCAAAATCAGTAAGGACTGCTGTACTTTTTCCTTTAATAGAAACGGTAACTCCAGACAAGGGATTTCCCTTATCCGTTACTGTTCCCGTAATTTGTTTAATCTGAACTTGTTCAATCTGAACTTGTTTCAGATTCTCCTTTCGCAAGCTATTGCCCACTTTGAGCAAAGTCGTAGGGGTTATGGGCGTATTAGCAAGAGTAACACTAGTATTCAGTAGTATGCAAATAAGCAGATACCAAAATACCGCCCTACCCTTGTTTAATGAAATATTTTTCATAATATTGGTTTAGTTAATGTAAATGAATTTTTTTGTTAGCTATAGGTCCTCTATACAGTTGTCCAGACGGTGAGAGGGCCTTTTTTTTATGTGTTTAGCCATGAAGGGTTTTGTTTTTTTATTTGATCATAGGCGTTTTTTAGAGTGATGAGTTATAGGTTATGAGTTGTTATTAATACTAAATAAGCTGAAGCTGTTTTAAATCTTTAAAAACAGTTGCAACCATATAACCACAGGCATATTATTGCTATTAAAGCGACTATTAATGCAATTTGTATTTGTTTGTAGTATTTCATCTTTGCAATTTTTGTATATTATGGGTTATCTCATCGCTGCAATCTGCAATCTGACCAATGTTGGCTATTACTATTGACATTGTAATTAAAATTGCTATTGTCATTGATATTGCTATTAACATTGCTATTGTCATTGCTATTGCTATTGCTATTTTCTATTATTGACATTGCTATTAAAATTGTAATTGCTATTGTTATTGCTATTGTCATTGCTATTGTCATTGTCATTGACATTGCTATTGTCATTGACATTGACATTGACATTGTTATTCCATAGGTAGCTGGGTTTTAAAGTTTTTTAAAAAGGAAAATACACTGCCGTTGGCAGTTGCAGCCCGACGCAGACAGTGCATTTCCAAACTAACTAATTCAACAAATTAATTTGCGTGCGAGACTTTAAATAAGAAGGAAGATTGGCTAAGAATGGCAACTGGGTTTGTGCCAATAAAAAATGGCATGGAACTCAGCTTACTGCACTAGAGGTATTGGCCATACCTTACCACAAATAAGTGAGCCCACGCCATGGGACGTGAGCATCATACTTATCATCTCGTGGTAATTTGAAAAGGCCAATTTTCTAGTACGAGATTCAAAGCGAATGCTTCAAATATTTTTACATGAAGAAACGCAAAATTACAATTCATTACTGAATTTTAAACAAATATATAAAATATTATCACATATCAATAGGTATGTGATAATAAATTTTAAAATCCCTTCATTGCCAACTAATTTATAATCATGATTGTAGAAATAGTAACAGCAGAAATCGATTTTCGAACCAAGGAAAATATTAGGTACGCAAGAATAAAAGCAGGGATTGATCAAGTTACGCTTGCTCAAAGGATTGGTGTATCAGAAGGCTATATTGGAGGTATTGAAAATCCAAAAAATTCTGCTAAAGCGAACATAAGGTTACTTTCTAGAATTGCAGTAGCATTAGGACTTGATTCTTATAGTGAAATAATGCCAAAAGAAATCATAGAAAATGATATAGTCAGATTAAGACTTGATTTATTTAATACCAATACTAGAAATCAAGTTGTAGATGCTAATGGAAATGTACCTGAAAGATTAAAAGTACTCTCTAAAGTTAAACTTTCGGAAAAGGAATATCAATTTTTTAAGGATAGAAAGCAAGCATATTGCACTATAATAGAATAATTATAAAAACTTTTTCCGATAACACATAAGGTAATAAAGATGCCTTGGCATCTTTATCTTTTTTTAAATAACACTTCTAATTTGCATATTGAATTTTCCAAAATGCATATCATATAAAAATTTAAAAACCTATTTTGATCTAATTAAAGATTCAAAATATGGAATGGTATGAAATTACAGGGCTAATTGTGATTTATGTAATTGGCGTTTTTATAGCTATATGTACTAGAGAGGGAAATTTTATGAACATTTGAGGAATAAGCCTTGTAATTATAGTTGGAAAGGAAGAAGAAATAGAAAGATGCTGTGTGGTGTCTTTTTTTGTTGTTAAGAATAAGAAAGTCCTTCTGATGATTTGTAAATAAATAATTATATTTTAGCTGAAATTTTAACACACAATACAACTGCGGCAACCAGCCTAAATTTGGGTGTATACACGTAGTTTTATTGCGTATATAAACAATTTAGCAACAATTTTTACAATGAGACTTATAAAACAAATTATCAAAGAATTTTGGCTTCAAATAGTTCTAAGTACTATATGGGCATCTTACAAAATTTATTTATCAAAATCTCCAGAAAATCTAATTCTATTATTTATTACTAATTTTTCTACTGCTTTATTTTTGACAAGTTGGATGATAGGACAAACTATTCGGATTAAGAAGCAACAAAAAATTGAAGATGAATTCAGTCATATCAAAACTGAACTTTCAACATTATTAGGGAAAATCGAGCACCAAACTGAGCAATTAATAGGCTACTCCCTAGGCGGTGATAGCTTTGCGTACTTACTTCCGGTCATACATTCAAAAAATGAAATTTCTTTAGAATTAATAAACGATTCTAAATATCCTGTTTTTGATATTACAGGTCAATGGTTAGATATGGATCAAGTCCCAAATTTAGATGGAAAAGGTCGTTTGTATCAACGAATCCCTTTTAATTTGAGTGATCTTTATCCAGGTATGATGAAAAAAGCTCTTACTTTTGACATGTCTAACAAAGATAGTCTAAGAATAAATGTCTTCATGTTCTCAAGAAATAGTCGTTCAGTTAACCAAAATTTTATAATAAAACGTGAAGGAGAGAATATAAAAATTGCCCACAATATTACTTCAGAAGATTATTCAAAAGTGGAAATCCCAGCCGATTTTCCAGGATACGACATCGAAGATCCGAATAATGTTTTCCATTAAAACTGTTCCTAACAGCTAATATTTCGTTGCGTTCGCAGCACGAACAATGAAAGCAGTGTTGAACGGAACCGGAGGTAGTTAAAAAAAATAATCTTAGTTTAAATCATAGATATTTACATTCTAATTAACAAAAATCAATTCGTTTAGAGGTTTTTAGACGTACTGACGTTAGCTGTTATTCCCCCCAAGACTCCCGCCCTGACCCCGTAAGCTAACGATCGTTGCGTAAAAATTCTTAAATTAGCTATGCTCAATGCAAGGCCGATTAAAAACTGTTGCGTAATAGCACGTGCGTCATTCTGGTTGGCAAGCGTGTGATGACCCCGGTGGTGGTCTCGTCTTAAAACGAAAACCCCGATTAGAATATTCTATTTATCCGTAAGAGCTTCCTCTTTGAGCATTTTATTAACCCGACCGCGCTGATATACCACAATCGTTAGCATAGTTTTGCAAACGGTACCCAAAACGGTGAGCAAATAATACAATACATGACCGCTTGGATATGCTAGTTGTCACTCGCTTCGTTAGCAGAATGCATTCTGTGCCCACAAAGATTATCTCATCCTAAAATAAATCTAATAAACGAATTGCTAAATAATTCTCTAAAAAAGCCCCTATAAATTACTAAGCGTTTCATGAGGTATTAGTCTCCGGATCTTTCAAAAATGATGCAAAGTACAAACCATCTTTAAGTACTATTGTCCATACTAATTTATAAATATTTGATTAATATAACAACGTAATGGATTTAGATTACTTGTAATACGTGCATATTAATACTTTTTTATCATAATATATTTTTATAATATATCTCTGAAATTTTAGAGTTATATTCTTTTTTAAGTTCAATATCTAGGTCCCTAATTAAAGGTTTAATTCCTTTAAGGCTTTTTAATATATAAACATTATCACAAGCTAATATCCATTTTGCATCAAAGTTTTTATAATCATATTCATTAGGGTTTAATAACCATTTTTCAAATTCGGAAATATGAGTGAAACCTTCTAATAGTTTGGACTTTCTATCAATTTTTAGAATGTTTAATAAAATTATAAAGTTATAAAATGAATGTCCTTCAAAAACAGGTTTTCCTTCATTAAACTCATTTTTAAAACCTTCTTCTCTATTAAGTTTTATTATTGCTAGATATTGTTTAAAGTAATCTTTCTTTTTATAATCATATAATTTCATTCTAATCAAATCATCATAAATTTCATAATGGAACTCTTGATCCAACATTTCTTCAATTTCTATGTTTAAAATTTGTTTACATTGATCATCAACTATATTCAATAAAAAACACACCGATCTCCATTTATGAATACCTTCAATATTTCCAATTACTTTTTTTATTAATCGTTTTTTATTAATTTTTTCATCTGGAAAGAACTTATGTAAAGCTAATGAAGTGTCTTTTAATAATCCTTCATACTTATTATTGTTCGGTTTATCTCTATCAATAGCTATTTCTAATATTTTAATCAACTGATCTGGTAAAAAAGAATCTCCCTTTTTCTGAATAAATTCACCTAACTCTTCTAGATGATTCCATGCTAAATGATCCTCAACTAATAGATAATTAATAATAACTTGGTAAAATGAACTAAACGTTTTTTCTGAAATATTAATTTTTGATAAAAGTGTGAATGAATTCGAAACCAATTCCGTATATCTTCCATTAAATTGAAAATCAATCAAATACTCTTCAGTAATACTGTTTTTATAAGGTGAATTAGCGAACATTCCTTTTTCAAAGTATGATTTTAATAGATTTGTCATAGTATTTGCTAATTTTAATTCGCTGTCTTCATCAATTTTTATTAATTCAATTTTTGAAAATAGTTTTTTAAATTCAGTAGAATCTACATTGACGAGAAACTCAATCAAGGTGGATGAATTGAAAGAATTTAATCCTTCTCCCTTTGTTAGATAACTTTCTAAAAAGCCTTTAAAAATTTTGCCAATAAGTAATTTATAATCATGGAATACATTATAAATAATTCTATTTTTGTTTAGATGTAATTGAAGTCTATTATATTCAGTAGCTAACTCGTTAATGTAGTTTGAACCAAAACGACTATGATTATCTCCTCTATCATATAATATTTTTAAATTAGTTATTTGCTCTACTAATTTATCAACTTCATTCTTTACAGATAAAAATAACTTATTATCTTTGATGTTATGAAGGTAATTTCTAACATCATCACTTATGTTATATTCTATTTCTTCATAAAGAATTTTGTTTAAATCTATGTTTCTTATTTCTTCTTTAATTTCAAAACTATCTGCTAAATTCTCGTCCTCCCAAACTAAATTTAGCAAATATTTCATATTTAATTTTGCTAAAAAATATTCAACTTCAAAACCTTCTTTTCCTTTAATTTTTTCACTTAAAGTCTTATAAATATTAAAAGCGTCCTTATAGTTATTTGCTGAAACAAGATAATTACCATAGGCATATTCTAATGTTAAATGCTCTTCTTTATTTTTCGCAACTTTTAGTTTACTTAAAAGATGTTTAAAATCAAGGGTGTCAAAATTGCATGAAACACAATCACAAGAAGTATATTTTAATATATCAATACTTTTGGTAAAACCCTCTTCTTTAGTAAAATGAAAATGATGCTTGTGTGAAAAACCAATTCCATTTGATCTTGCGATAATTATTTTTTTATAATCTTGAATACAGCTTATTTCAGTTATTTGTGAATGATTTAGAACTTTTATAAATTCATTAATTTTGTCTTTATATTCAATTACTTTGCTGTCTTCTAATTCTGTCTTTAATTTTTCTGAAATAATTATTAAGCCATCATTAAAATCTAAACCTTCAAATAGTTCATGAATCTTTGGATTTATGGTAAGCAGATTATTATCTCTAAAGTGCCATACGTTTTCATTTAGTATATTAAAAGGTTTCATACTAGCCAAATAATTAGGGTCAATGTACTGTAAACCTTTAAATTGAATTAAGGAAAAATATATTTCATCTAGAATATGTCTAGGTTTTTCATTTTCTTTTATTTTTTTACAACTAATTTCGTAAAGTTTATCAGTGCTTGATCTTTCTTCTTTAGTTATAAAACGGTCTTTGTGAAATATAAATAAAATTTCTTTAAGTTTATTTTCATCGATTAAATCTTCTAGAAAAAACAATTGATAATTTCCTTGATACTTTGAAGAATAAAACCTTATTTCCTTAAAATTTGAAACAATTACCCACTTACAGTTTACACCCATTTTAGTTGCGTATTCAAATGCTTGCGTTACGGGAGATTTGGAATCTATTCTATTTTGTTTTTTATCAAGGTCAATGCGGGCATCCTTAATTTCAATTACTGCTCTAACATCATTAAGCTCCTTACTTTTCGAAAAAAAACCTAATACACCATCTGGTTTAGTTCCGTCTACTAATGTTTTTGCTTCTTCTCTTAAAGTCCAATAGTTTGAGTTTCCGTAATTAAACCCTAAAATATCACCAAAAAATTCATTTAAAAATCTTGATTTAAATTCTTCCTCTTTTAAACTATCTATTTTTCCTGAATTTAGTTCCTTTATTAAACCGTCAATAATAGTTCTAGCTAACCTTATATTAGGCACATTAGATAATTTGAAATTTGGAATATAATTTGAAAGAAAATCTTGTGTAAATAAAGGTTGCATATCTATAAAATGTGTTTAAAAAATAAAGATATTAATTAGTAAGGGGATTTTTTGATATTGTCAATTTTCTTTCTACTTTTTTCGTATAAAAGTAAAATTACGTTTTAAATTTTTTTTTAAAATATCATCAATTTATTCAAACCCCGACCGCTCGGATATTTTAGTTATCGTTCGGTCCGTTAGCGCATTCTATGATAAAAAACAAGAAAAAATGTAAAATTTAACAGGCAAATTTATGTGTATTTATGTAGGGAGTT
>NZ_JBZXDY010000044.1:0-20169 GCF_058725285.1 Flavobacterium sp. DW-iso2
ATGACCAAACACTTTTAGAGATAGACGTGAATTGATTTATAATGTGGGCACGAGCGGGACGCTCGCGCTAGCGGGGGGAAATAGAGATAGACGGTCAAAAAGTAGAAGTAATTTTAAATGAAAGTGAAGAACAGTTAAAGAAAAGTGCGAGCGATATAATTTATCCAACTATTAAAATTAATGGTATTCCCATTGTTAGACTTTTAAAAGGAAATAATGGGAAAATAGCAATTATAGGAAGAAAAATGGATTATGTTAGAAAAGTAGCAAGTGATTTAGAAAAACTAGGAAAAAAAATTGAAATATTTGAAATTGAAACTGCTTTTGAAGGTATAGGTTATAATGATTATCCAAAAATTGAAATTGAGTGGAAACTTATCAAATCAGAATACCCGAATGGGAGAATTCCATATGAGAGAATTAAAACAACTTTATGGTACAAAGAAAATAAAAGATGGGCAAAATGGATAAAAGAACAAGGCTATGAAATATATGATTTAGGAGATAATCCAGGTCAATTTATAAATTCAGAAGATCGCTTAAATGTTCCTGATGCTAGTGCATTTTACGATGTTGAGAAAATTGAAATTTTTAATTTAAAATAATCAAATGAATTCAGTTAAAAAAAAAGATAGATTGTTTAATAGTATTAGAAATTCTTTTAAAAATGGTTCTATTAAATTTGATTTAGAATTTGATTTAGAATTTTTTAATTTAATAGAATATTATAAAGATGAAGACACATTTATGATAAGATATATAAATAGAGTAAATAATAATTTATTTATTCTCATATTCATTCATATGGATTTACTAAATTTTAATATTAGTAAAACAAATTTTGATTATTCATTAAATTTAAGATTAAATAAAAAAAACATCAATTTAATGAACAAGAAAGTTGATTTGATAAATTTAGAGGGAAATAATTTAGATGAGAAAATGAAATATTTAATAGATAATATAATTTCAGATTGTAAAATATTTTTGGATACGCAGAGGCTTACTTAACCCGATAGCGCATATTTACAATTCGTGCCCCCCCGCTCCCGCACGAATCCTTTCATGTGGAATTCGTAAGGGGGTAATGTTAATAGTAATAGATTTATTTTTTAGCCAATGATTAGAGATTATAAATTTTAGAGGCGGTATAGTATTTAGAATGCAGAATATAATAAAGAAACCCGATAACGCGGATTTGCAATCCGTGCCCACAAAGTAGAACAAACAAAACAAATAAGATATAATGTCAACAAAATATAAAGCAACAACAATAGAGAAAGCTTTCTTTAGAACAATAATAACAGTTGGTTGAGTTGAGATTTTTAATAGTTTTTTAAAATAGTACAAAAATAAACTTAAAACATTTAATAAGAGATTATAATAAACATAAAAAAAGCAGATCAAAAGACTAACAAATAAATAAAACATGAAAAAAGTAATAGTAACAGCAGTGGCTGTAGTAATGAGTTTAAGTGCTTTTGCACAAAAAATTAAAATTGATAAAGGAGCCGTTACCCTCGATGGTAAAACGGTTGCGTATGCAGAAGGCAAAAAACCTGTTTTTATTTACACAACTCTCGATAGAAGCTATACCATAATTGCAGAATTAAAAAAAATAGCTGACCCTTCGGCCATTCCATGGATTGAATTAAGAAATGAATCTACAGCTAAGTTCAATGAAATTGCTTTTACGGTAGGTAAGTTTAATCCATTTAACAATGAAAAAAGTTTAATCGCCGCTTTGATAGAGCATGACTTATTAAGTGTAGATGGGCTCAATCAAAGTAATATTGAAAACTTTATTAATGGGGAACCATCTGGTGTTTCAGCAATGCTGTTGGGTAATAAAGCCGCAGCTGATGAATTAAAAGCTGTAGTTGCTGCTTACCAAATACGTATTGATGATAATGGCGTAATCTACAGTGTAAAAGCACAAAATCAAGATCCAAATGATAAAGGTATAGGGTATGTAAAGATGACTTCTCCAGCAACTAATGGGGAGTTAATGTACGAAATAATGGATTTAGATAATTATGTAATTGCGAGATGGTTTGCTAAGGCAGCAATGGTTTCAGGTTATGACAAATTTTTAAATCAAGAGCTAATTACCTATGACAATAAAGTATTCAAAGCTGAATTTGATAACAGAGGCAACCCTACAGGATATAAAATGAGTAAAGATATCACCCCTATGAATATTGTAAAAGTATTGATAGGTAATGGTTATGTTTTAGGGCACCAATACATAAACAAGAAATAATCAATAGGTTAAAAAAAGAGTTCTAGTGGCTGTAATAAAATCGCTATGCATACAATAAAGTAGTAGTGTGTTAGCGTAAAAAAAACAGCATTTGAGCGCTTTGATTTGCTCCTTAAGCTTCGGGGGTATAATCGAAAAGTAAAGCTAAGTTGTACTAATTTATACGATTTAATAGTACTGATTATGCACAAATTTTTTAAAATGGTTTGTGAATCAAGAGTAGTACGTAAAGAAAATTAATTAAAAGTAAATGTGTGGGCTTTTGATTAATTAAACAATAAAATCACACAATAAAACAAATTAAAATTTTAATCATGAAAAACATGAAAACATTCAAAACAACAAAATCAATTATTCTAACAGTCTTAATGGTAGTAGGAACTTTATTTACATCATGTAGTAGTGATGATAATGATCCATCTATCGTAGGAGTTTGGAAAACAACTGCTGGTGTAAGCGAAATTTTTAAAGACGGTGTTTCACAAGGGAAAACAAGTAGAGTTGTAGATGCTAAAAATTATGCGGATTTTACATTTAAGGCTGATGGTACATTTTCTGATTATGAAGTGTCTGAAGATCATGGGGATTCAACAGATCCAGGTACCTACACAATTAAAAGTGATGAATTGTCTTTGGTATATGAAGGGGAAACAGATATTGATAAATTTCAATATACTTTAACAAATAATAATCTAGTTTTGATTTATACTGAGGAGTCTACAGATCAAGGTGTTACTACTAAATATATAACGACTTCTACATTTACTAGACAATAAAAACAGCTTGAGGTTTTATTTGTTAGGTACTATTTAGAAGTGATATAATATGATAGTATACAGGAATATTTATAATCTATTTAAGGCTGTCCTCAGGGACAGTCTTAAAATAGATTAAATAATAATTTAAATAAAAAACAGTAGTAACGGTCTAAATTATATTAATAAGCGTTGTCGTTTATTCATAAAAATTAAAAGTAGTCCAAGAAGAAATTAAATTGAAGAATTATAGCGTGTAATCAATAGCAAACAAATAATTATTTTGTTTGAATGTTTAGTTTAATTGTTATAGCAAGAGCAAATTACTTACGGCAACAAGGCATTCAAAGCTGAATTTGATAATAAACCTAAAGGATATCAAATCAGAAAGATATAACGGTTATGAATATTGTAAGGGTATTAATAGGTACTGGTTATGAATAGAGATCTAAAACAATAAAAAAATATATAACTATCGATTTTAAATTTGTAGTGTTGAAAAAAACAGAATGAAAAAAACTTTACTTGTATTAGTATTAATTGTTTTTACGGCTTGTTATCAGGAGACAACAATAGTTATTGAAGGTGATTTTACAACCTCATTCGTACGTGGGGATGAATCAGTGCCTGTAAACCTATTGATCAGTAATAAAATTACTGGAGCAGATTCCTATCAATGGACCTTTGAAGGAGGTAGTCCAAGCACATCATCTTCTAAAGATCCTGGAGAAATTTTATATGAAAAAGGAGGTACTTATTCTATAAAATTAACAGCGACTAATGTTGATGGCGAAACGAAAGAGTTTACTAAAACAATTGTTGTTAAAGAGGGTATAGATATTCAATTTTCTAATGAAGTGCTAAAAAGTAATTATTCACCGGTTGAAGTTGTAGTAACAAATAATACCGTTGGTGAAGGATTCCTTTACAGCTGGGATTTTGAAGGAGGAACACCTGCACAATTTATAGGTAAAACACCTCCTAATGTTATTTTTACTAGTCCGGGTGACCACAAGATTAGTTTAACAGTATCTGATGGTTTTGAGAACGAAACCCAGATTCAAACTATCAATGTAAACCCCTATTTGGTGAGTATGTTTACATATGAACCAGCAACTGAGGATGATGATTATGAAGCTCCGGTAAAGATAACGTTGACTAATTCATCGATTAGTGCTACACATTATAAATGGACCTTTCAAAACGGATTACCAGTGACCTCTACTGACGAAAATCCTACGGTAGTTTTTACAACTCCTGGAAGCCATGAAATAAGTCTAGAAGCGTTTAATGATAAAACAAGCCAAGTTTTTACCCGCATTGTAGATGTAAAGGCAAATACTAACCTTCGTGTTTTTACAAATATTAAGTTAGGTACAAATGCAGCGCATAATAACAATACTATTGGTGCAATGTTTTCAACAATTACTAGGGAAGTTTATAAAGCTAATGAGATCACAAATGACAATAGTGGTTTGATAGATATTGTATTTCAGGGTCTAAATAGCAATTTCACTTACAACAAATTCATAGCACCTGATCAAGCAAGTAGTAATGGCTTTTTAGCATTGAAAAATGCACAAAGTACGGTGTTTATAAACTCTCAAAGTAGGTGTAATTGTGGTTTAAACTTTACAGAAAGTCAATTTGATGCAATGGTAAGTGACACTCCTTTAAAATCTTTAAATATAGAATATACTGCTGGTGGTTATCAAGAATTTGGTTTAACCTATCCAAGAATTATTTTGTTTAAAACACAAGAAGGTAAAAAAGGGGCTATTAAAATAAAAGATATGGTAAAAAACGGAACCAGTTCTTACATTTTGATCGATATAAAAATACAAAAGCAATAATTTACTAGCAATACATGAAAGGAGGTAGTTTGAAAAGTCTGTTTTGGTTGTTTGTTATTGTATTTTGTAGTATGGCTAAAAAAAGTTATGCTCAAGCTGTAGATCTAGAACATTTTTATGAGCCAAAGTTTAAAGTTACAGGTACGGTTAATGCAAATGGAATGTATTACCACTCTCGTGAACAAAATTCACGTGCCCCTTTTACTTATTTACTTTCAGGAAATATTAATATTAGTGCTTTTAGTTTTAATGTTCCGCTATTTTATAGTGTAACAAATCAAGGAGATAAATTGGGATATACTGCACCATTTGATTTTAATAGGTTAAGCATCATGCCAAAATACAAATGGGTAAAAGCCTATATTGGAAATGCAAGCATGACTTTTTCACCCTATACTTTAAGTGGTTTTCCATTTAAAGGAGTGGGCTTAGAACTTACACCTCAAAGTCCTTTTAAAATAAGTTTAATGGGAGGGCAATTACTAAAAGCTGTTTCTGAGCAAGAAGCATTAGGAGGCCTGCCTGTATACCAACGTTACGGTTATGGAGCTAAAATAGGTTTTGAAAAAGAAAAATATAAAGTAGGATGGATAGGCTTTTATGCCAAGGATAATAGCAATTCTCTTGGATTTTTGAATGAAGATAAAGGAGTTACACCAAAAGAAAATTTTGTAAATAGTTTTGTTTTTAGCAGTTCATTAGTGAAAAATTTGAATTTTAATGTTGAGTATGCACTATCCGTTCTTACAGACGATAGTAGAGCTACAAAAATTTCAGGAGGAGGTTTTAAAGATAAAATATTTGGTACTAAAGAGAGTACCAGTTTTTTAAATGCTTTAAATTTAAATTTTGATTATAGTATCCAAAAAAGTAAGGTAGGAATAACCTATGAGCGAATTGATCCTAATTACAGTACATTGGGAGCATTGTACTTTAACAATGATTTAGAAAATATTGCTTTGCGTTTCTCACGACCTTTTTATCAAAATAAAATTAATGTTTCGAGTAGTTTAGGTTTTCAAAGAGATGATTTATCTAATGCTAAGAAGCAAAATACAAAGCGCGTTGTAGGATCTATAAATATGAATTATGCGGTTAATGATAAAATTAATTTTACTGGTAGCTACTCTAATTTTTCTACTTATACTAATAAAAAGTTAGATCAGTTTGAGTTAATTAATAATCCTAATGTTGTTCCTGCTGATACTTTAAATTACAGGCAATTATCTCAAAATGCAAATATGAACGTTTCTTATATATTTGGACAAAAAAAGAATCAAAACTTAAATTTAAACTATAGTATTGCAGGGCAAGCAAATGAACAAGGTGGAATTATTAGAAGAGGTCAAGCCAGTACAATACAAAACTACAATTTAGCTCATTCTATAAATTTCATGGCTGTCAAAATTAGTTTAAATAGCTCCTTAAATTATACCAATAACCAAGTAGGTATTGCTAATAACTCTTCGGCTGGGGCATCAGTGGGTGCTTCAAAAAAGTTATTAAAAGACCAACTTAATGTAAACTTCGGTTTACTGTATAATAATTCTCAAGGAGATGGAAATTCAAGTTCAGTTTTCGGCCTAAAAGCGAATAGTAGTTATTTACTATTCAAGAAACATAGTTTTAATATGAGTGTTATTTCTTTATTTAGAAGTAGTTCAACTGCTGTAAAAAGTAATGATCTAACGGCTAATTTTAACTATGCTTACACTATCGATAAATTAAAGTTACCCGAGATAAGGCAAAGAGATAAAAAAGAGAAGATAGTAGCAGATCCTATCTTGAAAATCAGTTATCAAGAACACACTTATGAGGGTACTCGTAATGATATTTTAAAACAATTAACAACGTTGCAAGAAGCGTTACGACCTATGCCTAAAGAGGATATTGACGAGCTAGCCCATTTGTTATTATTAACATCTTTAACTCCTGATGATAAAAGTTTCAAAGAAAAGGCAATTATTTACTTAGAAGCATATGATGCAAACAACTCAATTTTAGACAGCTATAATGAATACATTTCTAAAACTTTAAAAAGCTTGCAAAAAGAAATGATTCGCAAAGATGAAATTTTTGAAAACGGGTATGTCATTGCTTTGGGGGCTGTTAACAAACATAAAATGCATGGTGTGGCTGAAAATGATGTAACGAATAAGGTGAGCTATAACTCCTATTTAAAATTAGTGGATAGAAAAAATAAAAAGTTAGCTCCTCTATTAGTACATAGATGGATGTTAAAGGAGCTATCGGGACTTGTAGCAACAAGTGTTGACGAAATTCATTTAAATGAAAATCTTTCCAATTTTAATAAACAAGAATTGAGTACGTTCTTTAAATTGATAAAAGAAAAGAAAACAGATCTTGACATAATTGAAAAATTAAAAATAAAATTAATTCCTTTTTATCATACTCTAGCAACTCAAAATGTTAAGGGTGATGAGGTTGAGTTTAAATTTTTGAGATATAATTAATTAAAAAAGTATAACCTGCAAATTATAATTTAGGGGGTTGCATTCAATAAAATATTTAGAAAAGTTTAGGTTAATGCTAGACTTTGCAAACAATAATGATTTCGCTTATGAAAAAGTTTTCTAGAATACATTTATCAGTATTATTTATCCTTTTTAATGTGGCTTTCTTTTATGGACAGGAGGATACTCCTAAAGAAGTTGGAGTTGCTTCTAGTGCCATTGCAAAGATACAGGCTACTGATCGATGGGTAGATAAGTTTTCGAATCAAGATTTGGTAGAGTTGCCTATTGGAGTTCGCAATACGGTGAATAATATTCAATATTCTATTGGTATTACAAAGGCAACTTTTTCGGCTGAGTATACCACTTTGACAGTTTTTTGCAGGGTAGATATTCCGCAAAAAGATAAAAAGGGACAACCAATGCAATTATTTTTTGGAGCTGATAACATAAAATTATCACATTCAGGGGGTATTATTGGTGAAGCAAAATTGGTTTTATTAGGCAATGTGGATATTCCTTTTAGCGAAAATAAATGGCAATTATCTTTATATGGCGGTTTTGATATGGCTACTGGCAATGTAAGTGATTTGACTTATGTGAAAATTGACTGTGATGGTTTTAAAGAAATGAAGGTCTCGGGTGCAGTTGAGTTTTCTAGAGATTTAATCTTACCAATTGATCCTATAAGTAAAACAGTAAACGAAGGGCAAACGACTATAAGTAAAACATTTTATAATGGTAAAACAAAGCAAATTCCAAATAGAGTAAGAGGAGAATTTAGTTTTACTGCAAGTAGCTGGAATGATATTTTAGTGAATGTAAGTTTACAACCTTTTGTTTTAAAGGACAAACGAAATGGTAAAGATTTTGAAGGAAATTTTCAGTTTTTAGTAAGTAGTGCTGTACTCGATTTAAGTGATTTAAAGAACGATTCTTCGGTAGTTTTTCCGGAATATTATGTTAAAAATGCTCTTTTAGTGCCTAGTGAACAATCATGGAAAGGAGTCTTTGTACAGGCATTTGATGTAGGTTTACCCAAGGAATTTCAAACTACAGATACCGCTTCAAAAAACGAACGACTTCATGTAGGAGCTCAAAATCTTATTATTGATAAATTTGGTGTGTCGGGAACTTTTTATGCTGATAATGTTTTTCCACTAGATAGAGGTATTACTAGTAAAGAGAAAGCTTGGGCTTATTCATTAGATCATATTGACGTGACTATTGCGGCAAATACTTTTGTAAAGGCTAATCTAAGCGGACAAATACTTTTACCTATAAGCAAAGCTGCTCCAGAAAAAAAGGAAACTCCAGCTACATCAACTCCGTCAGGAACACCAGCCGTAGTCAAAACCCCAGAAACAAATAGAGCGGGTTTGTATTACGATGGGTTCATCTCTATGAAAGAACAACAATTAGTTGTTGTGACTAAAGATTCTATTGCATTTGATATCTGGAAAGCAAAAGCATTGTTGCTACCTAATAGTTCAATTGAATTAACATTGACAAATGGGAAATTCTTGCCAAAAGCAAATTTGAATGGTACGATTTCCTTTGGAACTAATAAAGGAGCCACAGATGATAAAGCTGTAGAGGGGAAGCAAACTGTTGATTTTAAGGGAATTTCTTTTGAAAATTTACAATTGCAAACAGTTTCTCCTATTATTTCTGTTCGAAATATGGGTTATAAAGGTACAGTTGCCTTCGGGAATTTTCCAGTTTCGATAGGTAATATTAATGTGGCAATTACCGGAGAAGATTCTCGTATTGATTTTGATTTAGGGATTAACTTAATGGACACTTCGGTAGGAGCAGGCGCAACAGCTCGTATCGGGATAAAAGGGAAAATGTATGATGATGGTTTTAGGCAAAGGAGCAAATATGATGGTTTAGACTTATCAGCTATTGCTATTAATTGTGAGTTTAGTGGGATGAAGATGAAAGGGAACTTAATCTTGATGGAAAAAGATCCCATATATGGTAATGGTTTTAATGCTGATTTGGAAGTTGAAATTTCTTCAACAGTAAAAGTTACATCAAAAGCCATCTTTGGTCGAACTACCTTTAGATATTGGTATTTTGATGCTTCTGTAAAGCTTAGTCCCCCTGCTGGAGCACCATTTATGATCACTGGTTTTGGGGGTGGTGCCTATTACAAAATGCAGAGAAATCCAGATATTGCCATTGGAGATTTTTCTCCATCAGGTTTGAGTTACAGACCTGATGAAAAATCTAGTTTAGGATTGAAAGCTTTAATTTTTTTCAATATTGGTTCAGAAGCAATCTGTGATGGTGAAGCTGGATTTGAAATTGCTTTTAATTCAAAAGGTGGAGTAAACAGATTAGCCATCTTTGGTAAAGCAAATGTGATGGCTACGATACCAGGACTAAAGAATATTGGAAGTTTAATGCAAAAGGTAGTTTCTGATGTAAGTGCGAAAAAGAGTTTTATGGGCGTGAAAGATACTGATTTGGACGGGTCTTTTGCTAGTAAGTACATACCTAAAGCTAAAGAAGCTATTCCTGGAGATTTATCAGCTGCAGTAGGTATTAAATTAGCAGCAGCAATAGAATTTGATTTTCAAAATAATTCGATACATGCCACTACAGATGTTTATATAAATACCCCAGGAAATTTTTTATCAGGAACTGGACCAGGAGGAAGAGCCGTCTGGGGAGTTTTTCATAAAGATCCTCAAGATTGGTATATGTACATGGGAACACCAGAAGACAGATGTGGAATAAAA
The DNA here is from genome assembly GCF_058725285.1 of Flavobacterium sp. DW-iso2. Taxonomy (NCBI): domain Bacteria; kingdom Pseudomonadati; phylum Bacteroidota; class Flavobacteriia; order Flavobacteriales; family Flavobacteriaceae; genus Flavobacterium; species Flavobacterium sp. DW-iso2. The sequence continues at coordinate 10,096 of NZ_JBZXDY010000044.1, forward strand.
ATAGGAGTTTCAGGAATGTATCGAGAAACCACTTCTTACTTTATGGTTGGTACGTTATTACCTGGAAGTCCACCACCACCAGCAGTTGTCGCAAATATATTAGGAGTTGATGCTAAAGAGTTAAATTACATGCGTGATGAGAACGAATTAGCAAATGGAGGCGGATTTGCATTTGGATCCAGTTTGGATTTTGATACAGGTGATTTAAGTTTTTTACTTTTTTATGCTCGTTTTCAAGCAGGTATGGGGTTTGATATTATGCTAAAAGATTATCAAGAAGCCAGATGTTCAAATACTGGAGATCAAGTGGGTATAAATGGTTGGTATGCTAATGGACAAGCATATGCGTACCTACAAGGAGAATTAGGTATTAGAGTTAAATTATCTTTTTTGAAATTTAAGATTCCAATTATATCAGGTGCTGCAGCCGTTTTATTGCAAGCTAAATTACCAAACCCAGTATGGATGCGTGGGTATGTAGGAGGAAATATGAACGTTTTAGGCGGATTAATAAAGGGTAAATTCCGTTTTAAATTAGAAATTGGAGAAGAGTGTGTATTTGAAAATGCCTCACCTTTAGGAGGACTCAAATTAATCACAGATGTAACTCCAAAACAAAATGCAACTGATACAGATGTTTTTGTAATCCCACAAGCAGCATTTTCTATGAAAGTAAACGAATCATTTATAATACCTGAAGATCAAGGGGATGTTACTTACAAAGTTATTTTAGAACGTTTTAAAGTTTTTGATGGTACAGTTGAAATACCTGGTATTTTAAAATGGAATTTAACTAAAGATAAAGTAAACTTTGTATCAACAGATATTTTACCTCCAAATAAAGAGTTTAAAGTGCAAGTTGAAGTTAGTTTTCAAAAGATGACTAATGGTGTATTTCAACCTATAAAAGTAGATGGGCAAATAGCGAAAGAATTTGAAGAAAGGTCCTTTACTACTGGAGGGGCACCTGCTTATATTCCACTTAGTAATATTCAATACTCCTATCCCGTTGTGGAACAGAAATACTTTTTAGAAGAAGAATATCCAAAAGGTTATATTCAGTTAACGCGTGGTCAAGATTATTTGTTTGATGATACTAATTGGGAAACTAAGATTAAGTTAAATGAAGAAGGTTCTAATAATTCAAAAGAGACTACGTTTAACTACGATAAAAGTTCAAATGAGGTTTATTACAATTTACCAAATATAAGTCAAGAAAAAAAATATGGCTTTACTATTTTTAGTAGTTTAAAACAAATAGCAGAAAATAAAAATAACACAACTACTGCAAAAGTGAACTCAATTACTAACGACGAAAATGATATTCAAATTAAAGAAAATCAGGCAGACGATCTTTCAAAAGAAGACGGAACTATTGAACGATTATCGTATTCATTTAGTACGAGTAGATACAAAACGTTTACATCAAAAATGAATTCGATAAACACTCAAAGTTATAATTTTGGAGTACTGTACTCAGATGTAATTTACCTTACTAATACAATTTCTAGTGAAGAAGCTTTTGATGTGGTAGAACTTCAAGGAGTGACTTACAGTGATAATAAACCTATTGTTACAGCTAAATCAAAATTAAATGATGATTATTATTTAAAAGATATTTATCCTTATTTATATAAAAACTACCCTATAAATAATGTTTATTCTATCAAAGATAGAGATACAGATGAGTTAGGAGTAATTCCATCAAAGGCAATACCTCTAAATGCATATTACATGACAAGTATAGAAAATGATATAAATCAATCTTGGACTAAAAGTAATTTTCCTTTTAAATATAATATGCCTTTGATTTACAAATCGGATTGGGTTGATTTAAATAATCAAATAATTAATGACTATATTAATGGTATTACACAGAGTTATGAAGTAGCTCGATTTTTTCTAAAAAATAACTATCTTTTTATGAGATATGGAGATTATGAAATAACGATGCAGTATCAATTACCAGGAGGTAAAAAGACAACTGATTATAATTATAAGTTTAGGAATAATAATAATTTCAGATAAATTTTAATATTATAAAAATAGCTTTAATCATTTTAAAAAGACAGTTTACTAAATTTGTTTCGTCCTAAATAACAAATACAGATTATTGAATAAAAAATTTTATTAAACACTTGCAAAATATTTTTGCAAGTGTTTTTTATTGGTCATAGATTTGGGTGTAAAACTTTGCAATTTATTGCAGAACTTTAGTAATGCGATAAATCTATATCTTTATGAAATGAGTGCAGTTTTAAGGTAAGGTTCGCATAAACTGATTAGATTATTAAGTCATGTTACTTGGCTTACTAAATATAAGTTTAAAGTTTTAAAAAAAAGTTGTTCAAAAATAATGTCGTGAACTTTTGCTCAAAATGTGTAAGGGAACGGAGTTGAGGTTTTAAATTGTTCTTTCAATTCAGATTATCTTCGCAGTTAAAATACTTAAAAAAAAATGAGTTAAGTTGGTTTTTTTAAAATTTTAGAGAAAGAGCTTTAGTGAGGTTTTAAAGGAAGTTTCCATAGTTCAAGTCAAAATAAAGGAAGGTATTTTGGACAAGTGATTATGGTTTTTTAGAGACAGTAAATAGTAGTGATGTGATGCTCAATGAATATTTAGAGCATTATCGAAGAAAAAATTGCAATTAAAATTTTAATTTTATTCTCGAATAAAAAAGGAGGTACATTCATCTCCTCTCACAAATAAACCTCCGTACTGTAATTGCATAGTTTTATTTCTTTAATAATTGATAAACAAACCTAATACTTGCTAGATTGAATTCTCCTCTAAAAAAAATTAAGACCTTAAATTATCATAGAATCTAATGTTTTTTATCAGGAAAAACATATTCTATTGTTTTTTTTATATTCATTATCGGCGTTTCAAATAAAAAATAATTAGCCTGTTTTATAAACTTTGTGTAATATTTTTTTGTTATAAACTAAAAAGTTTCGTTTGGCGTAACAAGTTGTTGATAAAGTTAAATGATTAAAACTAGATTTTTACTAAAAAATATAATCAATTAGTTTGAAATATTTATTTACTCATATTCCACATGGAACTACCTTTATAGTATCACTTTAGATAACATTTTAATTAATAGTAAATAAAAAAAACCTTGTAAATCAAAGAGTTACAAGTTTTTTTTGTGGAATGAATGGGATTACAATCGAACAACTTATACCTATTTTTACTTTTTTTGAAAATTTAAAATAGTCTAAATATACAAATAACGCCATTGTCTTCCAATGGCGTTATTTGTCTTTCTGTGGAATGAATGGGATTACAATCGAACAACTTATACATATTTTGACTTTTTTTGAAAATTTAAAATAGTTTAAATATAAAAATAACGCCATTGTCTTCCAATGGCGTTATTTGTCTTTCTGTGGAGTCGCCGGGACTTCAAGCGAACACTTGATACCTATTTTGACTTTTTTTGAAAGTCTTGATCATAGAATTTAAACAGTTGACTTCAGGGTTGTGAATTTAGTAACAGCCTTTATTTTTCAATTATTTTTACCGTTTTTTGACAAAAGTCGTATACTGATTAGAACATTATTAATTAGGTAAAATATAATAATTTTTTTGATGTAAATTTTGTTATTAACATTGGCTTTCGGTCTCAATATAATATTCTTGGTCTAAACCTTTTTTTTCTGTATTAATGATTTCCAATAAGTATAAAATTTTTACTTCCTGAATGGTATCTATTTTGAAATTTAGTTTTTGAGTATTAAATCTTTCTCTATTTCCATTTTTACATAAAGCACTTTTAATATTTTCAGGTATGAAAAAGGTAGCCTTTCGTGATAAATGCTTTTTGTATTCATTTAAATAAATTCCAATTCCTGCAAAATCAAAATCTCCAAAATGCAAATAGTTATTAGGTATAGATTTTAGCCATTTTATTAAATCTTTATTCTGATTTTGTGGATAACGCGATACGAATAGTGGATTTAAACCTTCAAATAAGTATTTCTGCTCTTGAATCTGACTGAAGTTTTTAGCATTTTCAATGCCTATAATTGTTATGTTTTTAGGTATTTTAAAAGTTTCATAATCATAAATAAAGATAAAACTACCTAATTTTGGATCTATTATTACGGTCTGATTGTTTAGTTCAGCAATAATTGGATTATAGCAGTTTATCAAAAAGCCTTTGAATACTCTCTCTTTTGAGTTTTTAGAATCGCTAGTAATCTTAACAAAATCGGCACGAGTTGAATTATCATTTTCTAAAGCTTGAATATACTTGTTCAAGTTATTGATTTGTAATTGATTTATTAAATAAAGGTGTAAGTTGTTTTCATTAAATAGCTGTAAAGTTTTTTTATGTTTTCCCTTTCTAAAAATAATATTTTCCCTTACCAAATCATCGATTAACTTACTTTTTGCTGAGCTGTCAGGAATAGTTTCTCCATTGATTAGTTGTACTAATACTTTTGCTATTTTTAAAGTTAAATCCATTAATTAAGAACTTTGGCGTTTACTTTTACTAAACGATTAATTTTAGTGATGTATTTTTTAGCATCCATTGTGGATTGTTCCTTCGCCAATTTATAGGTGTATTTATAATCTGTCGCATTTTGGCTTGTTGGCGAACCATTAATTAAAAGAATGTTTCTTTCATTGGCAAAACGCAAAATTCCTTTCACATTATTAGGATGAAGTCGTCCAATCTCATCCATCATGCAATGCAATTTAAAATCTTTGAATTGTTTGGAGGCACTTTCTTTAAAAACATTCAGCAGTAAAATATTAATCATCGCCTTTACCAAAACATCAGTTCCTTCACTACCAACATTCGAAAGTTTTTCTACCCAACCCGAATCATTGTCATTTTCTACAATTCGGAATTGTAAATCAAAAGATTCTGATAATGTAAGCGTTGAGTTTTTAGATTTTTCTAACTCTTTTACTAATTGTTTTAATAATTCTACCGCTTTCAGATTTTTTGAATTCGTATCTGAACTTGTAAATAAATTAGATTCTCCTAATAATAAACTATTCTCGTCATTGAATTCTTTTATTTGAATGAGTAATTTCACTATTGAGTTTGAACTTTTTTGCGTTCTCATTTCCATTTCTTTAATGGCTTGCACAAAATTTTTGTTCACAAAATCATCATTAATTTTCTTAATAATTTTTTCAATCTCAGCTTCTTTAGAGTTTAGTTCCGTTGTTTCTCGACCTATTAATCGAATAATATTGGCAAATCGTTCGTTAACTCTCTTTTCAAATTCATTAATTTTATCGGCTTCAATAAATTCTTTTAAGTCTGATGCGAAATTTAAAAAATCGGTATCTTCATTTAATTTCACTTTAAAACTAAAAATATTATGCTCCTTAAAGTTTCCATTGAAAGTATTTATCGACTGTTGTAATTCTTTGAATGTTTCAATTCCTTTATAATGCTTGTCGTTTATTTCAGAAATAATGGCAACAGCCGTTTTTGTATCTTCAATTTTGTGTGTTTCATCACTAAAATAAGATTCAAGTCTTGCGAAAGTTTCCGATTTCTTAAACTCTAAAAACTTGTTTTCATCTACTTGAAATTCAGTTATTTTCGATTGAATTTTTTCAACAATTTCTTTTTGATTTTTATATTTCTCTTCTAATTTAATAATTTCAATTTTATGTTCTGTTTCAAAAGCATCTTGCTTAATTTCTAAACTTATTTTATTTGCTTTCAGTTCAGGAATTTTATCAAAAAGTTCTCTTTTGTCTTTTTCATATTCAAAAACAATACGTTCGGTATTTGCAATAAAATCTAGAGATTTTCCTAATTCGGTTAATCTAATATCGATTAAATCAAGTCTTTTTGTATCCGCGCCTTTGTCTTCTAGTTCAGCGTTTTGTTGCTTTTTTAGTTCAAGAATACGAATGTCGGCCTCTTTTTTGTTTGCTAAAATAGCATTTGCAATTGCATCTATTTTAGCACTCTTTATAGTGTTTAGATTAGTTATTTCGGTGTCTCTTTCTTTTTCTTTTAAAGAGATTTTCCGTTCAATTCCTTTTCTGATACTATCTATTTGCTCTTGTGCCTTAATTTTTTGAGAAGCTGTTTTATCCAAATCACTCTCCAAACCTTGCAAAATTGATTCTTTTTGGGATTTAGATTTCTCAATCCACTGATTTAATTCGATTTTATTTTTTGTTATCTTCTCATCCGTTTGGATTATAAGGTATTCATTTTCTGCGATAATTTCTTTAAAGTCTTTTAGCTTTTTTTGGAATTTAGTTTTTAGTTTTAGCAAATTAGACTCCTTGTCCAGAGTAATTTTCTTAATTGTTTTGAGAATTTCCGCAATCTTGCTTCGATGTTTATCAATTTCAAGATGGTATTCTTTTACCGTTTTTATACGGCTATTCAAAGCGTTTAAATTCAATTCTATACCAAAAAAAGTAGTCGATTTGCTGTCGATTAATTTAGGATTTAAGTCCGAGTTAAAAAGCACATTATCCTCATCGATTACTTTTCCGATGTTGTTTTCCCAGTTAGGTATTGTTTCGTTTAACCAACCGTAAAGTGAAGATTTACTTTGCTTAATTTTGTTTTCAATTACCTCAATTTCTTTGGCAATGGTATCACTTTTGTCTTTTTCTTTTTCAATGGAAATAGCACAATTTCTTTCGATTTCATTTGTTTCTAATTCCCATTCTTTTCTAATATTGCCTGATTTGTCTTTTGAATCCGAAACAATAGAATTAGATGACGTCATTTGATTGTCAAGTGTGTTTTTTTCTTCTTTGCACCTTTCAATTTCTGCAACAAAAAACGTCTGATGTTTTAGTTCTGATTTTTTATTTTTAATCCGATTTTCTTCACTTTCAATATTGTTTAATTCGTTCGAAGCTTTTTCTTGTTCCGCTTTATTGTCTTCTTTAATTTGTGTAATCAGAGATTGATACCTGTCATTTAAGGAGAATTTTTCATTTCCAAATTCGCTTTGAATGGTATTAGTTTCTGCATTTTGGTTGTTGGTATATTTCTGATTTTGGTTTTGAACTTGAGAGAGTAATGCGTCATATTTTTGACTGATCGCTCCAAAAGAAGAAGTTAGGATATTTTTTTCTTCACCCAAAGTTTTTTGTTCATTAGTCAATGTGCTTTTTTTTGCTACTTTTTGAATTAAATTAGTAATGTTTTGATTGTTGTATTCTGTTTGTTTATCGCTTGCCTTCGTTAATTCTTTAGTTATATATTTAATCTCGGAAACAATATTTTGTTCTCTTTTTAAATGAAGGTCTTGTATGCTTTCTTTCTTTTTATACATTAAATCTAGTGCGTTCTTTTCAATCAAATAATGAGATGAAAGTACTGGTTTTTGACTTTCAATAAAATACATTCTAGCATTTAAATTTAATGCTAATTCTTTTTTCTCTCTATTCAAATAATTAAAAGTCCTGAATTTGCCAATAACTCTATCTGCTTGATTACGTACAATTATCTGCCCATTTTTATTTTTGTTAAACCATATTTTAATATCGTTAATCTGAGTTTCAAAATCTCGTAAATGACTTTTTGCATAATTTTCAATATCGATTGTAAATTCATCTTCATTTAAAGAATTTATTATCGTGTCTTTAATGAATTTTGCTTCTAAATTTGAATTGAGTAATACGTTTTGGATTGTTCTAGGTATATTTTGATATTGCTTACTTTCGATTAAAGCATATTTCCTGAAATCAGGATTTAGTCCCTTATTGTCGCCATAAATTATTCTGCGAAAATCTTCATAACTTGTAATTAATGCAGTGTAATGAATTTCTTTTCCAAACGCATTTCTTATTTTATCCCAACTTTCAAAGGCTTGATTATTCTTGTCAACAAAATTTTCTCTTTTGTATTCTGAATTAAAAAACCGAAAAGCAACCTTGCCATTTACTTTGTAGGCTAAAACACAAAACGGAACATTATCTTTAATAACTTCATAGATAATGTATGAGTTTTGATACTCAAAATAATAATCATCAAAACCCTTTTTTTCTCTTGGGATGCCCAATTTTGTTTTATTGGCATTGTAAAAAAACAAAATAGCCCGAAGCAAAGTACTTTTTCCTACACCTTGTGTACCGATTAAATGGGTGTTACCATCTAATTCAATTTCTGCATATTTTATGGATGCGCTATTTATAAAAACTATCTTATTAAGGTATCTCATTTTCTATTTCTTCGGGAATATTAATAGTTGTTATAATTTCTTTTAAGTAGTTGAAGGACGTCAAAACTTTGTAGGTTTCAGAAATTTCATTTTCTAAAGTGATAAAATTATCCTTTTCTAATTTTTCAATTATTTTTTTAATTCGGTCATAGTTTTTTTGTTCGCCACTTATTTTTTTAAGATTTTCTAATTTCGTTTTTAAATCAGCATTGTTTTTTAACTGATTTACGATGTCTGCAGGAGAAAATCGAAAGCCAACGTCAAAAGAAGAATCAAAAGTTTTGAAGAAGTCTAGAGTATCAATCCAATTAAATGCTTTTTCAAGTTTTCTGTCTAAATCAACATTATTTTCTAAACGACTAAAATAGAAATATTCGTTTCCTTGCTCTAAAATGTAATTAATTTGGTAGAAATACTCGTATAAATCTGCAAAAGTATCTTGTTCATCGAGCACTTTATAGAGTGTTTGAATGCGATCATTTGGACTGTTGGAACAGATAAATTGACCTTTACGAAGCACGTCAAATATTTCTGAGGTAAATTTTGTAATCATAAGTATTATCTTGAATATACCATTGCGAATTCTATATTATTTGTTTTTTGAAAATCATCTTCTACGACCAATTCTTGCTCATATTGAGAAATAATTTGACAAAAAACAGTCACTCGTTCATCAAAATCTACTTCTTTATGAAAGTCATAATTAAGAATAAAGTTGAATAGATTATCGCTGGTTGCTACAAATTTATTTCTAATTTCTTCTAAATTTATCATTACCTCACTTTCGATGTTACTTTCAAGGTATTCATCAGAAATTCTATCTGCTAATATGGGTTTGTACTGTTTTCTATTTTTATGATTTTTTGCAATCTTCTTAATCGTTTCAAAAGCTTTTTCGTTTTCTCGAAGAAAATCTAATGATAAGTTTAACGGTTCGCTTAATCTAGTTTCAAAAATAATTTGATTTTTAGCGGCAATTATTTGCTTAATATCCGTTTCGGCTTCAATAGTAAAATGATCTTTTAAGTATTTTAATTTTCGCAATTTCTCTAAAAATTTTCCTTGGTGTTTTATTTGATTTAGGTAATCAATGATTTGCTTTTCTATTTCAATCAGGTTATGTGAAGATTCTCCTAATTGATGTTTTAACTCAATAATAATTCTGTTAAGCTCTTCATCTAATGCTCTGTTGAAAAATGTAATTTCATCTTCGTTAATCAGCTTTAAGGTATGATTAATAAGATTTTCGATGATTTTTCTTTTCGTATCAAGATTTTCTAATTTTAATTGTTTGTTTTTATAATTAGCTTCATTTTTAAAAGTATTCTCTATGTTTCGTCTCAAATCTACGACACTCCTAAGGGTAATAATTCCCATTTTTCTGAAGGTCTTTTTTATAAATCGTAGATAACTATATTTTTTGTTCTCGTTGTTTTCGTTTAAAAAGTAATCAATATTTTCTCTGATATTTTTGATATTTTCATCAATATAAGACAAGTTAATTTCCTCATTAACATCCAGAATCTGTTCAAAAAATTCTAAAAATTGGTCGTCAAGTTCTAAAAGTCCTCCATTTTCTCTTACAACTGACCTTTGTATTAAATAATCAATCCGATTTTCGTCATAATCGACCAACGCTAACGCATCACTGTACTTGTAATTAATAGATTTTCTTTTGCTAAACATTTCAGAAATTAGTTTTTCCTCTCTTTTCAAAGCAGAAATTAATTCCTTAATGTCATTGAATGTATTCATCTATCTGATCTTTATTTTACTAATTTGATATATTAATGTAAGAGAATGAGTTAAAATATATTAAATCAAATCATTGTTGTCCGATAAAAAAAGAAGCCAAAAAGATGGCTTCTTTAAATGAATCGTAAATTTGTGTTTCGACATACA
>NZ_JBZXDY010000045.1:0-18887 GCF_058725285.1 Flavobacterium sp. DW-iso2
GATGAAAATTAAAACAATGAAAATCAAATAGATAAAAAATAAAATATTACGATTTTATTTTTTATCGGACATTAATGGTTAAAAATATAAAATGAAAATTTACATAATAGGAATAGGATTAATAGGCGGTTCAATGGCTTTAGACATCAAGACGTTATACCCAGATGCTACCGTTTACGGAATTGATAGTAATGAAAAACATTTACAGGAAGCACTAGCTTTGGGAGTTGTAGATGCAGGGGCGCAAATAGATAATCTGTCCGATGCAGATTTTGTAATTCTATCGGTTCCGGTAGATGTTGCATTGACTTTACTACCAAAAGTTTTGGATGCGATTGGTGATAATAGCATTGTTTTTGAGGTAGGTTCGACAAAAGCGCCTATTTGTGAAGCGGTAACAAATCATCCGAAAAGGAGAAATTTCATCGCGACACATCCTATTGCAGGAACCGAGTTTTCAGGACCGTCGGCAGCAATAATAGGATTGTTTGAAGGAAAAACCAATATCATCTGTGAAGTAGAGCGTACCGCTTTTAAATTACAGGAAAAGGCATTGGAACTTTTTAAAGCGATCGGGATGAGAATACGTTATATGGATCCAAAAGCGCACGACAAACATATTGCTTATGTCTCTCATTTATCTCACATTAGTGCTTTTATGTTGGGTAAAACAGTGATAAATAAAGAAAAACACGAACAAGATATATTTGATATGGCAGGATCAGGATTTGAAAGTACCGTTCGTCTAGCCAAAAGTTCACCAGCGATGTGGACGCCCATTTTTAAACAAAATAAAGTGCAGGTGATAGAAACTTTGGAAGAGTATATTTCAAATCTTACCCAGTTTAAAGATTTGCTGATAAAAGAAGATTATAATGCCATTTTTGAAGAAATGGAAAGCGTGAACAGAATAAAAGAAATTTTGAATGGTATGAATGTCAAAAAGTAATGACTATTCAGACCAAATTTAAAGTTCAGAAAAGAAGAACAACACAAAAAAAATAATAAAAAAAAATAATTAGAAAAGATGGAAAACAAGAAAGAAATGAGAACATGGTTGAACGATTTCAATTTAACTCACCCATTTGTAATTGCGGGACCTTGTAGTGCAGAAACAGAAGAACAAGTATTGAAAATAGCTCATGAATTGAAAGATTCTGATGTAAGTGTTTTTAGAGCAGGAATATGGAAGCCAAGAACGCGTCCGGGAGGATTTGAAGGTGTAGGTGAAATTGGATTAAAATGGTTGAAAAAAGCAAAAGAAGAAACAGGATTGCTAATGGGAACTGAGGTGGCAAATGCGGCTCACGTAAAATTAGCTTTAGAATATGATATTGATGTATTATGGGTTGGAGCCAGAACAACGGTAAACCCTTTTGCAATGCAAGAATTAGCAGATGCTTTACAAGGAACTAAAAAGATTGTACTGGTAAAAAACCCTGTTAACCCAGATTTATCTTTATGGTTAGGTGGAGTAGAGCGTTTGTACAATGCAGGTATTGAAAAATTAGGGGTAATTCATAGAGGTTTTTCTACTTATGAAAAAACAAAATACAGAAATATTCCAGAATGGCAGATTGCTATCGAATTGCAAAATAGATTCCCTGATTTACCATTACTAATTGATCCATCCCATATCACAGGAGATCGTGACATGATTCTTGAGGTAACGCAAGAAGCTTTAGATTTGAATTATGATGGTATGATTATCGAAACTCATTACGATCCGGATAATGCATGGAGCGATGCTGCTCAACAAGTAACACCAACTGCTCTGAAACAAATTTTTGTGGATTTGAAGGTAAGAAAAGTAAATGATGCTTCTGATGAGTTTACACAAAAAATGGCTAAACTTAGAGCAAACATTGATGTCTTAGATGCTAATTTGTTAGAATTATTAGGGAAAAGAATGAAGGTGGCTGACGAAATTGGTCAAGTAAAAAAAGACGCTAACGTAGCGGTATTGCAAAACAAACGTTGGAATGAAATTTTAGGAAAAATGATCCTAGAAGGAGAGAAAAAGGGACTTACAGAAGAGTTTGTGCTTAAAATGTTTAAAGCAATCCACCAGGAGAGTATTGGTCATCAAGACAAAGTGCTTAATGCTTAATTAGTATTTAATTGTATCGAATGAATCCCCACTTTTTTAAAAATTGTGGGGATTTTTTTATCTATGATTGTGTAGCAATCAAAAACTTTACACTTCATACTTTAAACGTGAAACAAAGAATTATCTTTGCAAAGCATTTATAGGTGCTTAACGGCATTTTCAACGCCGAATATCGTAAATAATAAAAATGACAGGACTCGTATATAAATCTACAGGAAGTTGGTACACTGTAAAATCAGAACAAGGTGATTTTATTGAATGCCGTATGAAAGGGAAATTCCGAATTAAAGGAATTAAAAGTACCAATCCTATAGCTGTGGGGGATATTGTGGATTATGAACTGGAAGAATCTTCGGATACAGTAACAGGAACTATTCATAATATTCATGAAAGAAAGAATTATATAGTTCGAAAATCAGTAAACTTATCCCATCAGATGCATATTATTGCGTCTAATATTGATCGCGTTTTCCTTTTAGTTACCATAAACAATCCACCTACGACTTTTAATTTTATCGATCGGTTTTTAGTAACTGCTGAGGCCTACGGAATAGAAACTATTTTAGTATTTAATAAAATAGATACTTTTGACGAAGCTACATTGGATGAACAATTGTACATGCAGCATGTGTATCAAGAAATCGGTTACAAATGCCTTCGCGTTTCCTCTACAGAAATGAAAGGAATAGAAAAGTTGAAGGAAATGATGATTGGTAAAGTGAGTATGTTTTCAGGACATTCTGGTGTAGGGAAATCAACTTTGGTTAATGCTATGGAACCTTCGTTGCATCTAAAAACAAAAACAATCTCTGAAGCAAGTAAGCAGGGGCAACACACAACGACTTTTGCCGAAATGTATGATTTGTCTTTTGACGCCAGAATTATCGACACGCCCGGAATTAAAGGTTTTGGAGTGGTAGATATGGAACCGGCAGAAATTAGTGGGTATTTTCCTGAATTTTTCAAATTGAAAGAGCAGTGCAAATTCAATAATTGCTTGCATAAAGACGAACCAAAGTGCGCTGTGAAAGAAGCATTAGAAAAAGATGAAATTGCCTGGTCACGTTACAATAGTTATCTTAAACTGTTAGAAGGGGATGATGAAAATTATCGTACTGATATTCACAATGAAGATCGAGCAATAAGTGACGAAAATAGAAAGTAGTAAAGAACCTGATGAATCAGGTCTGTTTAAAATAATAAAATGAAAATTGTCCTCCAAAGAGTTTCCTCGGCATCCGTAACCATTGAAAGTAAAGTAGTAGCCGATATTCAAAAAGGGTTGCTAATTTTAGTTGGTATTGAAGATATGGATGGTCAGGAAGACATCGACTGGCTAGTGGGAAAAATCACTAAAATCCGTGTTTTTGATGATGAGAATCACGTGATGAATTTATCCGTTCAGGATATCGACGGTGATGTAATTGTAGTGAGTCAATTTACACTTCATGCCGCTACCAAAAAAGGCAATCGTCCATCGTACATTAAAGCGGCAAAACCTGACATTGCCATTCCGCTTTACGAAAGTTTTATTGAAAAGTTAGAGTCAGAAGTGGGGAAAACAGTCCAAACTGGTGTTTTTGGTGCTGATATGAAAGTCAGTCTGTTAAATGACGGGCCTGTGACTTTAATTATGGATAGTAAAAATAAAGAGTAAATTACACTTTTGGAACTTCTGATAACTATCGGAAATGACTTTGTGTCAAAACATAACAACATGAACTTAAAAGATTCCCAACTAGACGTAGACAATTGGATTAAAGAACACGGCGTTCGATATTTCAACGAACTGACTAATATGGCACAACTTACCGAAGAAGTAGGTGAAGTAGCGCGTATTATTGCCCGTCGTTACGGAGAACAATCCGAAAAAGAAAGTGATAAAAATAAAGATCTTGGTGAGGAATTAGCTGATGTTGTTTTTGTGGTTTTATGTCTCGCAAACCAAACCGGAATTGATTTACAAGCCGCTTTCGATAAGAAAATGGATTTTAAATCGGTACGAGATAAGGATCGTCACAAAAACAATGAAAAGCTGAAATAATTTGTGGATTATAAATTATGAATTATAGCCGTGGAGTGGTAAATTGCGTGCTTGAATTGTTCGGATTATAATTCTAAATTTATCACTCATAATTACAACATGAATTTACTGTTACAAACTACCCATTCCAACTTACAAGCGCAAATTGCAGTTACTGGATCGAAAAGTGAAACCAATAGACTTTTATTGTTAAAAGCACTTTTTCCTGCTATAACATTAGCAAACACATCCAACTCTGATGATAGCGAGGTGATGGAAAAAGCACTTATAGGAAAGGAAGAAATTGTAGATATTCATCATGCGGGAACGGCAATGCGCTTTCTTACCGCTTTTTTTGCAGTAAACGAAGGTCGTGAAGTGGTCTTGACTGGTTCACAACGTATGACGGAGCGTCCTATAAAAGTTTTAGTGGAAGCATTGGAACAACTAGGTGCGAAAATCACGTATGAAAATGAAGTGGGATATCCGCCTATTCGAATCAAAGGACAAAAGATAACCGCTTCTAAGGTAAATATTCCAGCAAACGTAAGCAGTCAATACATTTCGGCTTTAATGTTAGTAGCGCCAAAATTAGAAAACGGAATCGAAATAAATTTGGTTGGGGAGATTACTTCTGTACCCTACATCAAGATGACTTTGGCTTTGCTGAATGATCTAGATGTTAAAACAAGCTTTGAAGGAAATGTGATCAAAGTATTTCCAAAGGCTGAGGTTGAACCCAAAGAAATGACAGTAGAATCCGATTGGAGTTCAGCTTCTTACTTTTTTAGTTTAGTGGCTTTGTCAGAAACGGCCTCAATCACTTTGAGTAGTTATAAAGAAACAAGTTTGCAAGGAGATTCCGCTTTGGTGGAAATCTATAAACAAATGGGAGTGGAAACTCATTTCGACGGGAATAAAATGACTTTGGCTAAAGTGCCTGATTTTAAATTTGGAGATGTGGATTTCGAACTTAACAACACTCCAGATATTGCGCAAACTATTGTTGTCACTTGTCTTGGTTTAGGTATTGGTTGTCATCTTACAGGACTACATACTTTAAAGATTAAAGAAACAGATAGACTAGAAGCACTTAGAATTGAGCTTACAAAACTGGGCGCAAATATTTCGGTAACAAACGATAGTTTAACGCTTATTGCTTCAAATAGAATCAATCCTAATATTAAAATTGCAACCTATAATGACCACAGAATGGCAATGGCATTTGCTCCTTTGGCGTTAAAAGTGCCAATAATAATCGAAAATGCCGAAGTTGTTTCTAAATCATACCCTGATTTTTGGGAAGATTTGAAAATTTTAGGTTTTAATATTGCTGAACTGATAGCGTAATTGTCAATGTTTACGGGGGTAAACACTTGTCGCTAGGTTACTTTGCAATTTTGTATCTAAATTAAACAGCAAAACACTTGACAACGCCTATCTCACAGTCGTATATTTGCATTCTTAAATAAGTTTTACTATAGGGCTAAATAAGTAGGTCTTATACTAGAAACTTTTAAACAAAAATATAAAGATGAAATTATCACATTTTCAATTTGATTTACCTAAGGAATTGTTGGCAGAATTTCCGTCTGAACACAGAGATGAAGCTCGCTTAATGGTTATTGATCGTAAGAAACAAACTATCGAACATAAAACGTTTAAAGACGTTATCGATTACTTTGACGATGGCGATGTTTTAATTTTGAATAATACCAAAGTTTTTCCGGCACGTTTATACGGAAACAAAGAAAAAACGGGTGCGAGAATCGAAGTTTTCTTACTTAGAGAACTAAACGCTGAACAACGCCTTTGGGATGTTTTAGTAGACCCAGCACGTAAAATAAGAATCGGAAATAAATTGTATTTCGGTGACGATGATTCATTAGTAGCTGAGGTTATTGACAATACCACTTCTCGTGGAAGAACATTGCGTTTCCTTTACGATGGTTCGTATGAAGAATTTAGAAAGAAATTGACAGAACTTGGAGAAACTCCAATCCCAAAATACATAAGCAGAGATGTTACTCCAGAAGATGCGGAGCGTTACCAAACAATTTATGCTAAAGAAGAAGGAGCTGTAGCGGCACCTACTGCAGGATTGCACTTCTCTAAGCATTTATTGAAAAAATTAGAAATCAAAGGAATCAAATTTGCTGAGGTAACTCTACACGTTGGTTTGGGAACATTCAATCCTGTTGAGGTAGAAGATTTGTCAAAACATAAAATGGACTCTGAGGAATTAAAAATCACTCAAGCAGCCTGCGATATTGTAAATGACGCTAAAGTGCATAAAAAACGTATTTGTACTGTAGGAACTACTTCTATGCGTGCTGTAGAAAGTTCGGTTTCTTCACATGGAACACTAAATCCGTTTGATGGTTGGACAAACAAATTTGTTTTCCCTCCTCATGAATTTACAATTCCGACCTGTATGATTACCAACTTTCATACGCCAAAATCTACTTTATTAATGATGGTTTCAGCATTTTGCGGACATGATTTAATGAAAAGAGCCTATGAAGAAGCAATAAAAGAAGAGTATAAGTTCTATTCTTATGGTGATGCCATGTTGATCATCTAATAAAAATAAAAGGTTAATTCACAAATCTCGTCAGTAATGGCGAGATTTTTTTTTGGGCGTGCCCCAAAAGGGTCGGGCTATTTGTTACAATCTTTTTTATAATTCCAGTAGCCACTAAATTATAAAAAAGGATTTCCACTTCACACGAGCAATAGCGAACTGGCGAAGCAAACCCTCACGCCCTTGTGTGTAATTCCATTTTAGCGAAATAATCTAATCCACCTGATACACTAATTTTATTGTAATAGTGGCTGTTTTGTTTTTAGAATTGGTATTAAATGAACCGCCATAAGAATAATCTTCAGAAGAGTTTTGAGCTATAATTTGGAAAACTCCCATATCCGATTTCTTTAAATTGCCTAAAGCAGCATCAGCATTCTCAGCAATACTTTTAGCTCTGGTACTAGCGTCTTTTGTGGCTTCGGCAATCATTTTTATTTTTAATTCAGCCAGTTTCGTATAGTAATATTCAGGAGCGTTCGAGTAAAACTCAACTCCTGTGTTAATTAATTCGCTGGATTGTCTCGAGACATCTTCAATTTTATTTACATCCTTAGACTGAATACTGACATTTTGGTTTAAGGTGAAACCAGTAAATAAAGTTTGTCTAACGGTTCCGTTTTCATTATAACTGGTCTCGTAGTCTTTGTTGAAAGTAATTGCTGAGAAAATAATATCAGCAGCGGGGATTCCTTTGCTCAATAAATAATTTTTAATTTTTTCTCGGTCCGCGTCTAAAGATGCGTAGGCCTCTTTTAAGGTGTTGCTTTTTTTAGAAAAAGATCCTTTCCAAACAATTAGATCCGATACAAAATCTGTTTTTCCTAATCCGGTAACACTTATGGTGTCACTGCTTTTATTTCTGTTCTGGAAAGCGTTAGAAAACAAAAAAGCAGAGATGACCACGGCTATAGAAAGAATAATTACGTTTAGGCTGTTTTTAAGCATGTGACTTATATTTAAATGTAAGTAAATATACTTAAAATTTAGGAGTTAAATGATTTTCCTTATCGGAATCTTCCAATTGGCATTTAACTTCATTTAACTTGTTAAATAAAGCATTGGCACTTTGCGCAGCAATAAATATTAGTTATTTTTACAAAACTAAATTATATCCATGACTTTCGAAAATACTAAGGAATTTGCAAAACAACTTGATTCACAAGACAAATTAAATAAATACAGAGACGAATTCATTTTTCCAAAAGTGAATGATAAAAAAGTAATTTATTTCACTGGAAATTCATTGGGCTTACAGCCCAAAAGAACAAAAGCCTATGTCGATGAAGTAATGGATGATTGGGCAAATCTAGCGGTCGAAGGCCATTTTTATGCCGAAAAACCATGGTGGGATTATCACGAGCGTTTTGCAGTGCCATTAGGTAAAATTGTAGGTGCGCTTCCGTCAGAAGTTACCGTGATGAACACATTGACCGTAAACCTTCATTTATTGATGGTTTCATTTTACCGACCTACAAAAACGAGATATAAAATTATTTGTGAAGAAAAAGCGTTTCCTTCAGATCAATATATGTTTCAAAGTCAGGTGGATTTCCACGGATACAAAACAGAGGATGCTATTGTAGAAATTAAACGACGTGATGGAGAGCATAACATCCGTTTAGAAGATGTCTTGGCTAAAATTAAGGAAGTTGGTAATGAACTGGCTTTGGTTTTAATTGGCGGAGTGAATTACTACACGGGTCAGGTTTTTGATATGAAAACGATAACCGCTGCAGGACATGAAGCGGGTGCCGTTGTAGGTTGGGATCTTGCCCATGCTGCCGGAAACATAAAATTAGAACTACACGATTGGAATATTGATTTTGCTGCATGGTGTAGTTATAAATACATGAATTCAGGGCCAGGAAATGCTTCGGGATGTTTTGTACATGAAAAACACCACAACAATCCAGATCTACCACGATTTGCTGGTTGGTGGGGACACAACAAAGAACGCCGTTTCAAGATGGAACCTACTTTTGATCCCGTTCATGGGGCAGATGGTTGGCAAATAAGTAATTTGCCGGTACTTTCTTTGGCGCCTTATTTGGCTTCGGTTGAAATGTTTGATGAAATAGGGATGGACGCGCTAATTGAAAAAAGAGATAAGATCACTTCCTATTTAGAATTTGTTCTTCAGGAGATTGACAAAGAAGTTGACAGTAGTTTTGAAATAATTACACCAGTAAGTCTAGATGAAAGAGGATGTCAATTATCCGTTTTACTTCACGGAGAAGGACGCAGTTTGTTTGATTATTTGATGAAAAATGGAGTGATTACAGATTGGCGTGAACCTAATGTAATTCGGTTTGCACCAGTTCCTTTGTACTGTTCTTTTGAAGACATGTATGATTTTGGGCAGATATTAAAAAAAGGAATTCAAGAAGTACACTAATAGAATTAAAAACCCATTGACAAGTTAAATATTTTATTTGTCAATGGGTTTTATTTCTAGATCTCTAGCATTCAAAAATAAATTCAAAAGGAATAAAATTCCATGAGTTTTATTTAAAAAATGATTTTGTTGGGGTGTCTTTTCTAGCATATTCAAAACGGTCAATTAACTTGGGTAAGCAATAACCATCAATGCCATTTAAAGCAACTACATTTCCTTTTTCTATTTGTAGCCAGCCATCTTCATGTCTTAATTTTTCATCAAAGAATAGCTGTTCTATTGAGGCAATAATATGTATGGTGTCATTTTCTTTAATGTAATATTCATTTACATATTTGCAATACAACTGCACTGGACTGCCTTTTGTAAAAGGAACAGAAATCCCTTCTTTCCATTCTTCTTCAAGATTTGTTTTGCTGAATTCAGATACCCCACTTTCATAATTAGCCGATGTATGATGTGCGTCAACAATCATATTCTCGGTAACATGATTCACGGTAAAATGTCCCGTGTCTTTAATGTTTTTATACGTGTCACGGGGAATTGTTGTGGGGCGCACAATAAACCCTATCAACGCAGGATTACTTCCTAAATGGGTTATGCTACTAAAAATCGCAACGTTACTTTCTCCTTTCAGTGATTGTGTGGCAATTAAATTCGCTGATTTGTAACCCGTGCAAGAATTAATTAAATTTAATCGTTCCACTTTTTCAAGTTTAGAAAGATCATCTTGAGAAATTGCAGTCATAGTAGTTTATTTAAAATAATTTTGTTTAACAAAAATACAATAATAATAAACAATAGTATTGACTGATTGCGATTTTAAATTTTGAAGAGGATGCATTTTGGTAATTACTGAATTCTAACTCATTTTTAAAAATTATTTTTCTAAATTAAAATTTGTTTCAATATTGCTGCAATATTGAGCCATAAGAAATTAAAGAATGATTTTTCAGGTATTCTTTCGACGTTGGCCTCAGTATGAATAATTTTGCCTTTGGAATCATTTTTAACAATCAAATTGACCAGTGCGCTTTTTAGTTTGTTCTTCTTTTCTGGAGCTCCTTTTCTATAAAGAGTTACTTTTAAACCATGGTATTGTAGCGAGGCATTTTCATACGAATTCAAATTATTTCCTTTTATGGTAAACTTCAGTTCATCAAATGTACCTATCGTAGTGACATTGATATATGGTTTTGTAAATTGAGATAAATCCTCGGTGTTTAGATTAGAAACAATTCCATGCACCGTAAAGTGATCTTGTTTATCCAAAACATTAAACCTCCAATTGAGTTTAAAAGGAGATTTTTTCATGAATTTGCAGCGTATGTCAATGGAAACATCGGCGAGCTTTTTTTGTTGATACCCACTTTGTATGTGAGTCGCCTTCAGATTAAAATTATTAAAAGTCAGTATGCCGGGGCCTTTATGGAAGTTTATTTCTTCTTCATAGACTAAAATAGAATTACGTATAGCAAGAGTATCTACCTTCAATGGAAATTGTAAATCCCGAAGGAGTTTACTGTAGAATGGTTTTCTGCTTAAGTTATCGGCAGGTAGTTTGTTTCTATAGATATTTGCTGATAGTTGATCTATTGCAACTGAGTTGGCATTAAAGAATATTTTATCATCTTTAAAACCCCAATTTATCGTATTGATTTTAATAAATTCTGATTTTAGTGTGAAAAGGTCTTTTTCTTGGTCTAGTTTTTCAACAAATTCCCGTCGGCTGTATTCTGGGAGTAATTCAAATTTTTTGACGATCAAACTTTTAGTAGTAGCTTGGAAATTTTGTACCTTAAGATGGTAATTATCATTTACACGATAATAGATACTATCAGTTTTGATAGTGTATCCCTGATAGGAAAAAGGAATCTTCTTTTGTAATAAGTTATCCGTAATTACAATCCCATCTATATTTAAATTCAAGTTGACGACACTGAGAATAGGTTTGTTTGTTTTTGTGTATATAATTTTAAGACTACCTTTATTCAGTGCGATGTTTGAAACCATAATAATTTCTTCAAATGGTTTTACTACCTCAGTACCTAAACTCTTAGAATTATTAATTGCGTGCTGTGTTTTCTTGTAAAGAATAACTTCTGGAGTTGCAATAATAATGCTTCTTGCTTTAATGCGATTGTTAAAAAGAACATCCCATATTTTAAATTCATTTATTTCAACAGATCCTATTTTAGCATAAATACCTATTTTTTTTAAACTGTCTTGTGATCTTCTTTTGGGAGAAATGGTTAATCGGGATGCCTTGATATTTTTTGACAAGAGATTAATTTGTAAATCGCTATAAGTAATAGCATAAGATGTCGGGTTCTTTTCAGCAATAATTTTAGGAACCTGCTTTTTTAACCAAAAAATCAATCCATAATTTAAGGTTATGATTAATATAATGAGGCCAAAAATAACTATTACTATTTTTTTTATTATAGTCATGAGCTTTTATTTCTTAAAATTATAAAAATACGATTTAGTCCATTCTAGTATTTTGAGAGTATAAAAGAACAACTATATTTAGAGAATTTGATACTAAGACTTTAATTATATAAATATTTTTTCGAATTCTGTAACTTTTTGTTTTAGTTTTTTATGTTTCTTTGTAGATTATTAATTATTAAAAATAAAATCATGAAAGCATTATATTTTATAGCATTGTCTCTGTTAATTGTTTCTTGTAAAAATCAAGGAAAAGTGGATTTAGAAGCTGCCAAAAAAGCAACTGTTGACTCTATGGAAGTTGCAATGGAAAAGCAAAAAGTGATTGACTCTATGCAGGTGGAAATGACAAAAGTAGAAATGCAAAAAGAAACTATTATAGTTAATCAGCCAGGAACTAACACTACGACTACTACGACGACCACTACAGAAAAGAAAGGTTGGAGCAGTACAGCAAAAGGAGCTGTAATTGGTGCAGGAGTTGGTGCAGCTACCGGAGCGATTATAAGTAAGAAAAAAGTACAGGGAGCTATAATCGGTGGTGTGGCTGGAGCTGGTATTGGAGCTGGTACCGGTGCCATTATTGACGGAAGCAAAAAATAATAATTTTTTTTTTGATAAAAGAGTGTTTAGATTCCATATTGGAATTTAGGCACTCTTTTTATTTTTTTTAAAACGCAGTTTTATAATGAAATGAATAAAATAGAATTCACTCAAATACATGCGAAATTATTTATATTTGTGAATCATAAATCATTAAAATGAAAGTAGTCAAAAAAACCCTCCTAGTTTTAGTTTCATTAATAGCGATTCTAATTGTTGGAATGGTACTGTATGGTTTTTACCTAAAACCTAAATACGAAGGTAAAGTGGAACTGAAAAGTATTCACGATGAAACAACAGTATATTTTGATGGCTTCGGGGTACCTCATATATATGCCAATAATTCTAAAGATGCGATGACTGCTTTGGGATATGTTCATGCACAAGATCGATTGTGGCAAATGGAATTGATGAGACGTATAGCGCCGGGTCGTTTGTCGGAGATTTTTGGAAACGTTGCTTTAAAGAACGATAAATTCTTTGCTGGCCTTGGTATTGAAGAAGCTTCGGAAAAAGCGATTGCAGCTTTAGATAAAAATAGCGAAAGTTATAAATTGACAGCGGCTTACGTGGAGGGAATCAATCAGTATATGGAAGCAGGTGTGACCCCAATAGAGTTTCAGTTGGTCGGTGTGAAGAAAGAGAAATTCACGATAAAAGACGTATATAATATTTTCGGATATATGTCCTTTAGTTTTGCCATGGCACAAAAAACGGATCCATTATTGACCGATATTCGTAATAAATATGGGGTGGAGTACCTTAAGGATTTTGGTCTTGATGGGGAATTGAATACTACAATAATTAAAAACGCAAAGGAGAAACCACAAGAGTTTTTATCGATTTCAAAATCAATAGCGGCCTTATTAGATAATTCACCTATTCCTCCATTTGTGGGAAGTAACAGTTGGGTGATTGCGCCAAAGAAAACCAAAAACGGAAAAGTGATTTTTGCGAATGACCCGCATATTGGATTTTCGCAACCGGGAACATGGTACGAAGCTCATATAGTGACCCCTCAATTTGAATTATATGGCTGCTATCTGGCAGGAACGCCCTTTCCTTTATTGGGACATAATAGGGATTATGCTTATGGCTTAACTATGTTTGAGAATGATGATATTGATTTGTACCAAGAAGAGAATAGTCCTGATAATGCCACTAAATATAAAACACCCACAGGTTTTATTGATTACATAATTAGAAAAGAAATTATAAAAGTAAAAGATAGCACAGATGTAGTGATGAACGTAAAAGTGAGTCGTCACGGTCCCGTCATGAACAATTTGATAGTTGGTTTAGATGATAAGAAGCCAGTGGCGATGTCTTGGATTTATACCCAGCAACCCATCCATATTTTGGATGCAGTTTATACCCTTTCTCACGCAAAAAGCAAAGCTGATTTTCAAAGAGGAGTAGCACTTATTTCAGCTCCAGGATTAAATGTGATGTATGGGGATGCTAAAGGAAATGTAGCCTGGTGGGCAACGGGCAAATTATACAAGCACAGTGACGGAGTGGATACTCATTTCATCTTGAATGGTTCGTCGGGAAAAGATGATATTACTGAATATTTGGATTTCTCCAAAAATCCTTCGGCAGAAAATCCAGAATGGAACTACGTGTATTCAGCCAACAATCAACCTGAAGCGGTTGATGGATTTTTATATCCAGGCTATTACCTTCCAGAGGATAGAGCCAAAAGAATCACCCAATTATTAGAACCAAAGTCAAACTGGGATAAAGAATCTGTTGGTAAGATGATCACTGATAACACTTCGTCAGTGGCTCCAGATGTGGTTAAGAATTTAATTGCCGGTTTAGAGGTCAATTCACTTTCGAAAAATGAAAAGGAAGCAGTTACTATTTTAAAATCTTGGAAAGGAACAAATAACACAGAAGATGTAGCGCCTACGATTTACAACAAGGTAATTTATATGTATTTAAAAAATACGTTTAAAGACGAGTTAGGCGAAGAGGGATTCACTCAGTTCTTAGCAACACACATAATGAAACAATTAATTGCTAAACTAATTGTAAATGAGAAATCATTGTGGTGGGATAACATAGATACCAAAGACAGAAAGGAATCTAGAAGCGAGATTCTTGCGAAATCCTTTAAAGAGGCAATTTCGGCATTAGAAACACAATTAGGGAAATCAGTTCCGGCCTGGACTTGGGATAAAGTACATGTTGTAGAATATCAGCATCCGTTGGGGAAAATCGCTATGCTAAGAAAAATATTTAATGTTGGGCCATTTGAGGTATCGGGGTCTAATGAAGTAATCAACAACCAAATGTTTGATTATACAAATGAATCGAAATATGTAGTAAAGGGAGGTCCGTCCTCGAGAAGAGTTATTGATTTTTCCGATATTGAAAATAGCTGGAATGTTCTGCCTACAGGGCAATCGGGCAATCCATTAAGTGCTCATTACAATGATCAATCAGAAATATACAACACGGGAAATTTTAGAAAAATGATGCTCAACAAGGAAGAGATTGTTAAAACTTCAACAAAATTGGTTTTTATACCCGTTAAAAACTAAAGGTTTGTAAAGCCGTTAAAATAATAAATCAGTAATTTTGCCTAACTTTTATAAAAAATAATGCAAACTCCAAAAAAGATAGCAGTTGTAGGTTCCGGTTTAGTCGGTTCTTTATTAGCTATTTACTTACGCAAAGCAGGGCATACTGTTCACATATACGATAGAAGCCCTGATATTAGACAAATTCAGTTCTCAGGACGTTCCATAAATTTAGCAATGTCAAACAGGGGGTGGAAAGCATTAGATGGTGTTGGTGTTGGGGATTCGGTTCGTGAAATCGCAATACCCATGGACAAACGCGCCATTCACTTGGTGGATAAACTTAATTTTCAAAATTACGGTCAAGAAGGAGAGAGCATTTACTCCATTTCAAGAGGGGATTTGAACAGGAGAATGATTGATTTGGCGGAACAAGCTGGAGCCGAATTCTTCTTCGATCAAAAAATCTGGGACGTTACCTTGTCTGAAGCTACTTTACACATTGGAGAAACGGAGCGGGGAGCTTGGGAAGAAAAGAAATACGATATGGTTTTTGGTGCAGATGGTGCTTTTTCGAGAATACGCCACCGTATGCAACGCCAAAGTATGTTTAACTATTCGCAAGAGTTTTTAAATATTGGATACAAAGAATTGAATATTCCTGCAAATCCTGATGGTTCTCATAAATTAGATAAAAACTCCTTTCATATTTGGCCGCGTGGGGAATATATGTTAATTGCGTTATCTAATTTGGACGGAAGTTTTACCTGTACTTTATTCATGCCTTTTGAAGGTGAGAATTCTTTTGCTTTGCTCGAAAATAGAAAAGATGTGGAATTATTTTTCGAAAAAAACTTTCCGGATTCGATTGATGTAATTCCAAAATTAGCCGAAGATTTTTTCAAAAATCCAATAAGTACATTGGTGACTATGAAATGTTATCCTTGGACTTATAAAGATAAAATTGCCTTAATTGGAGACGCTTGTCATGCCATTGTTCCTTTTTATGGGCAAGGGATGAATGCGGGATTTGAAGACATTTCGATTTTAAATGAAATGATGGAAAAATACGGAGACGATTGGGAAATGATTTTTTCAGAATACGAGAAATCACGTAAGCCCAATGCTGATGCTATTGCAGAACTTTCGTACCGTAATTTTATGGAAATGAGTTCTAAAACTGCTGATGATAAATTTCTATTGCAAAAGAAGATCGAAAAATGGTTTTCAGACAAACATCCTGATAAATGGATTCCACTTTATAGTAGGGTGACATTTAGTGATCGTCCTTATGCTGAAGCTTTAGCCATCGGAGATGATCAAAATGCCATTATGGAGGAGGTTTTAAAAATAGAAAATATAGAGGCCGTTTGGGATAGCAAAGATGTTGAAAGTAAAATTTTAGCTCTTTTAAATGAAAAAGAAACCGCCAAGAATTAGATATTCAATTCTTGACGGCTGTATTTGTTTTTCATGATGCACTTTAGTGAAATCAAACATAGGTTTTCATATAGCTAGCATCAACCTTAATAATGGTTTTTTTTTTATAGCGAATAAATTAAAGTGCGGTAAAATTAATGGATCCTTATTTTCCATTAAAAGCTACTACTTTTTTAGTTATGATACTTTCAAAAATATAACTATTCACTTTTAGGCAATTCTTTGTTATTTTTCATAACAACAAAGAACAAGATCGTTAGTAACACAGCAATAACAATTCCAATAATATCTGAGGTTACTATGTCTAAACCAAAACCTATGGTAGGATCATAAAAAAGATAAGATCCAAGAACGGACGTTATGAAAAACGCAGGTACTAAAGCAATAATATAGAGGGTTTTTCTTTGGTACAAATAGACGGTTCCAATCCATAAGGCAATTGCTGATATACTTTGATTCGCCCATGAAAAATACCTCCATAGAAGTTGAAAATCTATTTTAGTTAGAATAAAGGCAATTACAAAAAGGGGTATTGCAATCATAAACCTATTTCTAAGAGTCTTCTGGTCAATTTTCAGGTAATCTGCAATGATCATTCTTGCCGCCCTAAAGGAAGTGTCTCCAGAAGTTATAGGTAAAACAATAACCCCTAAAATAGCAATGGTTCCGCCAATAGTTCCTAAAAATACCGTTGCAATTTTATGCACTACTCCAGGAAGCCCCTCATTCGCGAGCAAAACACTAAGGTCTTCTCCGTTCATGAGGCTCATTGCAGCTGCAGCCCAGATCATAGCAATAATTCCTTCTACAATCATCATCCCGTAAAATATTTTCCGTCCGTCTTTCTCATTTCTAATCGTTCTGGCGATTATTGGAGATTGGGTTGCATGAAATCCAGATAGAGCGCCACAGGATATTGTTAAAAATATGACAGGGTAATATGGGATATCTTTCGGATGCATGTTGGTCAGAGTCAATTCTGGAATTGGATGTCCATACATAAACATTCCAAATGCGACACCTACGGCACTTAACAATAATAGAAGTCCAAGAACGGGGTATATTTTTCCAATAATTTTATCGATGGGTAAAATTGTTGCAATCATATAATATACAAAGATAGCAAGTACAATTAGGGTAAACATATTTAAATCTTTACCTATTAGATCATCTATCATACTTGCCGGTGCGGAAATGAAAACAGTTCCTACCAAAAGAAGCAGCAATACGGTGAAGAAATTTACGACGTGACTAAAGGATTTACCTAAAAATTTAGATGCTAAAGCAGGTAGGTGAGCGCCTCCATATCTTATGGAGATCATTCCTGTTAAATAATCGTGGACAGCCCCAGCAAAAATGCAACCAAGTACTATCCAAAGGAAAGCTACCGGTCCGTATAAGGCTCCTAATATTGGTCCGAAAATGGGGCCGACTCCTGCAATATTTAAAACCTGTATTAATGAATTTCTATTGCTGTTCATGGGGACGAAATCTACCCCATCTGCGTGGGTATAGGCGGGAGTCGCTCTATTGGGATCGGGTTTAAATATATTTTCAACAAATTTACCGTAAAAAACATATCCCAATACTAGTAAAATTATGGCTGTAATAAATGTGATCATAATGTCTATTCTGTTAATTAATACTATTAAACGTTGTCAATATAGATTAATTAAAAGCTTTTAATGTAATTAAAACAATATTTTTTTTTATAATCACAATTATTACAAGAAAATTAGTTTATATCTATATTATAGGAGATGTGTAATTGACTCGAAGTGATATCTTCAAAAAATATAATGAAATTAATAGATCAGTAGAATAATTTTTGTTTCAGATGAATCGATAGTGTCACTTGTAATTATCACATATGCAGATGTGATTTTTCATTAAGGAAATATTGTTATGGCTGGTTGAGCTAAAGTAGCAGTATATTGGGTTGTGTTTTTTATTGATTTTAAAACTAAGCTAGAGATTTCTGTAAATTCTATTTTAATGTCGACTTGACATTAATCATTTACGAAGAGGGTGTCGAAAATCGAGGGGACAGTTGTTGTGTTATTAGTAAACTAATCAGATGTTTGAGGGTAAATATATAGCCCCGCTATTCATCAAAAGTACAAACCGTAGATAAGTTAATATTTGTTTGCCACAAAGACAATAGGAAGTAAGTGAGTGTTATTTTGGAGATGAGTTCTAAAATACCAGCTTGAACATGTTAACTTATAAATTCCTCCTGTAGGAAAAGTTTTTTTTAGATATACACTCTGATATGTAGGTTCCACTTTATAGTAGAATAGTATGTAGTAATTGTCCTTTTACTGCTGCTCTGGCAAACTGAGTTGATTGAAATGGTATTATTGAGGAAGTTTTAAAAACGGAAAGTAGAGAGGCTGTTGGCGATAGCGAAGTTGTTGAAAGTAAAATTATAGGTCTTTTAAATGAAAAAGTAACAGTCAAGAACTAAGGTTTAATTCTTGACTGTTTTATTTATTATTCGCGATGCGCTTTAGCGAAGTCAAATGCAGGCTTGCATATAGCAATATACTCACATGGTTCGCCAAACGGATTTGAGTATTGAACTCGTGTATTTTTCTCTATTTTTATGGATTGTCCTGCTTCAAGAACAATAGTTTCCTCATCAATAATAAACTGTTTTTTGCCTTTTATGATGGGCGGATTCAAGGACCTATCGCAACAAGTCCATTAATTAGTTAGTTATTCAAAGTTAGTTTTTTTGTTGCATTTTG
>NZ_JBZXDY010000046.1:0-17849 GCF_058725285.1 Flavobacterium sp. DW-iso2
CCAAAATGCAACAAAAAAACTAACTTTGAATAACTAACTAATTAATGGACTTGTTGCGATAGGTCCTTGAATCCGCCTTGTTTTCTTTGTTCGAACAATACAAATTTATCCACTGCAATTTGCTTGCCAAAGCACGAACTATAGCCTAAAAAAAACAAAAACATGGACAAAGCAAAACCTTTAATTTTAATAACAAACGACGATGGCGTTTCGGCTCCTGGACTCCGAGCATTAATTGCCGTAATGGCAGAG
Organism: Flavobacterium sp. DW-iso2; assembly: GCF_058725285.1. Classification (NCBI taxonomy): domain Bacteria; kingdom Pseudomonadati; phylum Bacteroidota; class Flavobacteriia; order Flavobacteriales; family Flavobacteriaceae; genus Flavobacterium; species Flavobacterium sp. DW-iso2. The sequence goes on from NZ_JBZXDY010000046.1 coordinate 253, forward strand.
ATAGGAGATGTTTTGGTGGTCGCACCGGACAAACCTCAAAGCGGGATGGGTCATGCCATAACCACAAACAGCACCTTATATCTGGACAAAATTTCGAAAGAAAATGATGTTATCCAAGAATATAGCTGCTCTGGAACACCAGTAGATTGTGTAAAATTAGCGGTAAATGAAATCCTAAAAAGAAAACCAGATTTGTGCGTATCTGGAGTAAATCACGGTTCTAATTCTTCCATAAACGTAATTTATTCAGGGACAATGAGTGCCGCCGTCGAAGCTGGTATTGAAGGAATTCCCGCAATAGGCTTTTCTCTTTTAGACTTCAACTGGAACGCCGATTTTGAGACTATGAAACCCTTTATTCGAAAAATAACCTTAGAAGTTTTAGAAAACAGCTTGCCCAAAGGAGTGGTTTTAAACGTGAATTTTCCGAAATTAACAAAAGAAAACATAAAGGGAATTAAAATATGTCGTCAAGCGAAAGCCCGTTGGGTAGAAAAATTTGATAAAAGACAAACCCCACAAGGAAGAGATTATTATTGGCTTGCAGGGGAGTTTGTAAACCAAGATAAAGGCGAAGACACTGATGAATGGGCTCTAGAAAACGGATATATTTCTGTGGTTCCCGTTCAGTTTGACTTAACAGCACATCATGCGACACAAGAACTTAACACCTGGAAGTGGAATGAATAAAACCGCATTATTTAAAGTATTTCTACTTGGTATTATTGGGTGCTTTTATTTACACTACCTTGTTTACGCCTTATAATTTCATACAAGGAATTCAAATTATGAAAGCTCAGGGGACGTTGGGTAAATTAATTACACTCGGTTCTATTCTAAACTTAATTGTCTTTACTGTTTTTATTAAAGCTCAACAAAGATCATATCGCGCGAGGCGATGTACTAGCAGTAATTGTTTTAACCATTTTGACTTTGTTTATTTAAAAATAATAGCTGATTTGCTTGATTGATGAACATTCAACACCTAATTTTGAATACCGAAGTTTTTTAAAACTAATTCACGTCCTTAAAATGAAATACTATATTCTAGCCGGAGAGGCATCAGGCGATTTGCACGGTTCTAATTTGATTAAAGAAATATTCAAACAAGATAAAGAGGCACAAATAAGATGTTGGGGTGGTGATTTAATGCAACAGGCTGGAGCCCAATTAGTTTCTCATTACAAAGAACGTGCTTTTATGGGCTTTGCGGAGATCATAAAAAACCTTTCTTCCATCTTAGATTTTATAAAGACTTGCAAAGAAGACATTCAAAATTACAAACCCGATGCCTTAATATTTATAGACAATTCTGGTTTTAACCTTCGAATTGCTAAATGGGCAAAACCCGCAGGATTTAAAACCTTTTACTACATAAGCCCACAGGTCTGGGCATCTAGAGCGAGTAGAGTAGAAACGATTAAAAACACTATTGACCATATGTATGTGGTTTTACCCTTTGTAAAACCTTTCTATGAAAAATATAATTATGATGTAACCTACGTAGGACATCCATTAATTGACGCTATTCATAATCACCCATCAATAGATTCTACGGTTTTTAAAACTGAAAATCAATTGAGTGAAAAACCTATTATTGCTTTGCTTCCTGGTAGTCGCAAACAAGAAATTACCAAAATGCTTACTGGAATGCTAAGTATTGTTGATGATTTTCCAGATTATCAGTTTGTTATTGCTGGTGCGCCAAGCCAAGATTATTCCTTTTACCAACAATTCATCAAGAGTGAAAATATAAAATTCATCTCGAATAAAACCTATGATTTATTGAAGAACGCTACAGCTGCGTTAGTAACTTCGGGAACCGCAACTCTAGAAACAGCCTTGTTTAAAGTTCCAGAAGTAGTGTGTTACAAAGGAAGCTGGGCTTCATACCAAATTGCAAAACGCATTATAACATTAAAATACATTTCTCTTGTCAATCTAATTATGGATGAGGAAGTGGTCACTGAGTTAATTCAGGAAGACTTTAATAAAAAAAATATTAAAGCAGAATTACAAAAAATACTGCAGCCCATTTATCGCACACAACTATTGCAAAAATACGATGTCTTAGAAAAAAAACTAGGCGGTACCGGAGCAAGCGAAAAAACAGCCAAGCTGATTGTTGCAGCCTTAAAATAAATCTATTACCAAACAATCAGTAGCGATTGAATCCTTAAAAGCCAAAATCATTTGAAAAAGTCATTATACATACTAACTGTCCTTGTTTTGTTTGCCTCGTGCAAATCTTCTTCGATCGTTACCCGCTCGTCCGCTGACAGCAAGAAGGAAAATTCAAATCAAATTATTGATAAAATAATACGTTCAGCATCCGAAAACATCGGGATTCGCTATAAAACGGCAGGAACTACAAAGACAGGTTATGATTGTTCCGGATTAGTCTACTCCACTTTTGGTTTATATGACATCGATCTTCCGCGATCATCTTATGAACAATCAAAAATAGGAACTGAACTAGGGCAAAATCTAAAAAAGGCCAAAAAAGGAGACCTGATTTTTTTTAAAACAAATAGAAGATCTCAAATTAATCATGTGGGAATCATTACTGAAGTGGAAAACGATGATATAAAATTCATACACGCTTCTACCTCAAAAGGAGTTATCGTCTCTTCTATGAGGGAATCTTATTATCAAAGCACTTTTGTTCAAGTGAATCGTGTTTTAAAATAAAACAGAATATCCATTTTCTTTAGCGCCAAAATCTGAATTTTTCAAACAATAAAATAAACAGTTTTTTATTGTTAAAATTCTGTACTTTAGAACAATGAAAGTACTGCAGTTCCCTTTGGCGAGAATTACAATAGGTTTTGTATTAGGGATAGCAATCACCTTTTACATAAAACCCGCTCCAGCGTTCCTTTTTGGTTTATTAGCTATCACTTTGCTGCTCTTTTGCACAAGCTATTATTTACAAAAAAACATTCTTAAAAACACAATCTATTTTGGATTAAGCAGTTATCTACTATCCTTTTTGATTGGAGGTGCGACCCTGATAGTTCACACTGATTCTTATCAACAAAGTAACTACACACACAATAGCAGCGTTTTTGAAAAACCACAGTTTGTGTCTCTAGTGGTTAGAGAAAAATTAAAGGGAAGCCATTTTAGCGACCGCTATATCGCTCTCATTAATCAAATTGAAAATAAGAACTACTCAGGAAAAATACTGTTGAATATTAGAAAGGACAGCGCCCATCCTAGCTTTGAAACTGGAACTTTACTAGCCATTAAAGGCGTACTCTATAAAAACAAACTACCAAACAACCCTAATCAATTCGATTACGGCGAATACCTTTCGAAAAAACAAATTTACGCCCAACTATTCACTGACGCTGATCAGATCAGTATTAGTGCCGACTTAAAGAAAGACATCTGGTATTATACTTCTAAATTGCGGACAAAAATTATTCATAATCTAGAGAAAAACAATTTCCATAAAAAAGAACTAAGTGTCGCTATCGCTTTAATTTTGGGTCAAAAACAAGACATCTCCCCCGATATTCTCCAAGACTACCAATATGCTGGTGCGATACATATTTTATCGGTTTCAGGATTACATGTTGGATTCCTCTTGCTATTTTTAACTTTTATCCTCAGCCCGATTCCCAACACAAAAAGAGGTGCCTTACTCAAATTATTTCTAATTCTATTATCATTAGCCACTTTTGCATTAATCGCGGGGCTAGCTCCATCGGTTGTGCGCTCCGTAACTATGTTTTCATTTGTAGCCATCGGATATCAATTGCGCCGTAGTGTCAATATTTACCATACCCTACTAGTTTCTATATTACTGATTTTGCTCTTCCAGCCATCTTTTTTGTTTGATGTTGGTTTTCAACTTAGTTATATCGCTTTGTTCTTTATACTTTGGCTACAGCCGTTACTAGCTTCAATATGGAAACCAAAAAACAAACCCCTAAATTATATTTGGGGAATTCTCACTGTTTCCTTTGCGGCACAAATTGGCACCATGCCTTTGAGTATATACTACTTTCACCAATTTCCAGGTTTGTTTTTCATCACCAACATCATTATCATCCCTTTGTTAAGTTTTATGATGATACTGGGAGTTTTAGTTATGACATTAGCCGCTTTTAATTGCGTTCCGTTTTTCCTTTCCAAACCACTAGAATGGGGCATTCATTATCTGAATAAGATAGTCAATTCGATAGCCTCTTTCGAACAATTTATAATTAAGGACATTCCATTAAACAGCTACTTATTACTCAGCTCCTATTTGCTTATTGTGACAATTATAATTTGGTTCAAAAAACCCACCTTTCATAAATTGATACTCGTTTTCCTTACTATCATTAGCGTACAGATTGCATATGTGCATACCCAATGGCACATCGAAAACGAACAAGAATGGGTGATTTTTAATCTAAAAAGAAACACGATGATAACGGAGCGTCATGGACACAAAGTAATACTATTTGCAAACGACAGCATTACAAAAACCTCAAAAAACAACAGTATTCTTCAATCATATTTAACGGCAAATTTCAGTGTATTGGGCACCAAAGAGAAAATGAAAAACACTGCCTTTTTTAAGGAAAAAAGCATTCTGATTTTGGACAGCACAGGAGTCTATCCAAATAATATAAGACCTAGTCTAATTCTACTAACCCAGTCTCCAAAGATAAATTTAGACCGTATGATTCAACTATTGAAACCAAAACTGGTTGTGGCAGATGCATCAAATTATAAAACAATTCAAAAATACTGGAACAAAACTTGTAAAAAACAAAAAATCCCTTTTCATGCTACTGCTGAAAAGGGATATTATATCTTAAAATAAACTTATTCTTCTACAGATCCAATAAGAATTTGTTTCGAGTTTAAAATCCAAGACTTAACTCCACCCGGCCTATAGCCTGTTTTACCAAGTAATTGATAATTTATCTTATCTTTTCGAACATCAGCTTTTGAAAAACAAATAGCAGGTAAATCTTCCACTCCGAAAGCTCTCTTTAATGACAAATTACGTTCTAAAAATTCATTTGAAGGATCATTTGTAAGATCTAATTTTACCAAAACAACGTTATCTCTTGACCAAAGTGCAAAATCTAAAGTATTAAAGATCTGAGCATCTAATGGCCCTTTATTAGAATTGTTATCTGTAAACAAAAGCAACATCGGTTTGCGTTCTTGATTGCTAACTGGAATCGCACTAACAACATCAACATTCCAATTTAAAACTTGAGAATGCATACCATAAGACAACAATAATAAAAACGAAATAAGTAATTTCTTAGTCATAAAATTCGGTTTGAAAAATTTCTATAAATTTAACAAAAAAAAAGAAATATTTCACTAGTAAGAAAAAATAGTATGCGAATTCTACAAAAAATAATAAAATTATGATTTATTGCCGTTTATAATCTTATCTGCAACTGCTAACCAAGCTGCTGGACCACCGGCCACATAACCGGTATTACCTAATCCTTCAAAATTGACTTTCCCTTCAATATTTTTAGCATTCGCGAAATAAATCGTTGGAAACCCTTGTATTCCAAAAGCTTGTTGCAATTCATTATTCTGTTTTTTCACTTCAGGAGCTTGAAAAGTTCTTCTTGGATAATCTAACTCTACGAGAATAACGTTCTTTGCTGCCCAGTTTGCAAATTCTGGTGTCAATAGCACTTCTTTTTGTAATCTGATACACCATCCGCACCAATCACTACCGGTAAAAAACAACAATAATGGTTTATGCTCTTTATTTCCAATCGCAATTGCTTCATTAACATTCGTGTGCCATTTTAATTCTTGTGCCTCTGAAGAAACGATCCCTATAAAGAACACTATTATTAGATATATTTTTTTCATAAATTATTTATTTTCTGCAAATTAAACAAAAACGATACCATAAAATGCCGCCTACTTTACTCCATGCATTAATTTCTTCATCAATGGAGTTAACAACACCATTATTATACCTATTCCGATAGAAACTACGGTGAAAATCATGAAAAAGGTAGACAAGCTATATTTAGTACTAATAGTTTCAATCATTCCGCCCATAGAACCAGCAATTTTATTTCCCATTCCAATGAACAAGTAATATACTCCAAACATAATTCCAATCCAAGTTGCAGGAACTAATTTACTCACATACGATAATCCCACAGGAGAAATACATAATTCACCAAGTGTATGGAATAGATAAGCTGCAATTAACCAAAACATACTTACTCTAACTACAGAATCAGGATTAATTCCCATACTTCCATAGGCTAGAAATCCAAACCCTAAGCCTAACAAAGTCATCCCAAGACCAAACTTCATAGGCCCTGAAAGATTGTATTTACTTTCCCACCATTTAGAAAAAGCAGGTGCAAAACATACAATAAATAAAGAGTTTAAGATCCCAAACCAAGTTGCTGGAACTTCAGTACCTATAGCAGCATACTCTCTACCTACTTTCCAAAGAACGATTCCCCAAATTATAACAAAACTTGTCGCTAAAATAATATTCCCTAAAGCATATTTTTTAAAAGTTTGCTTGAATAATTTTATCAAAACATAACTAATAACCAGAAGTGGAATTATCGTTAGTAAAGCATCCGCAATTTTAAACATAAAAGCACTTGTTCCAAACAATTCTCTTTGAGTATACTTATCTGCAAAAATAGTCATTGAACCTCCAGCTTGTTCAAAGGCAGCCCAAAAGAAAATAGTGAAAACTGAAAATATTAAAACCGCAATAATTCGATCACGTATAATATTAGCAGGTGTATTTTCTGCTGCAGCTTTTTCTTTAGATTCTTTTTTGGAGGCTGTTGTTGGCTTCAGACCTATTTCTCCAAAAATATTTTGGGTGAAATAAAACTGCAACATACCAAAAAACATAAAAATTCCAGCTAATCCAAAGCCCCAGCTCCAAGAAATTTTTTCTCCTATATAACCACAAAGCATAATCCCCAAAAAGGCACCGGCATTTACACCCATATAATAAAGAGAATACGCCCCGTCTTTTTTCTCCGGATGTTTCTCATATGCATAAGAAATAATTGAGGTCATATTAGGCTTAAATAAACCATTCCCTATAATAAGAAATCCTATACCAATATATAAAAACAAAGGGGTTTCAACTGCCATCGAAGCATGTCCTAAAGTCATTGCAAAAGCTCCGAAAATAACGGCCCAACGATATCCTAAATAGCGATCGGCCAAAAACCCACCAACAACTGGGGTAAAATATACTGACATTGTATACGTTCCATATAAAGCTAATGCATCTTCAACACTCCATGCCCAACCGCCTTTAGCGATTGTTGACGTTAAAAAAAGCACTAATAAAGCACGCATTCCGTAATAAGAAAAACGCTCCCACATTTCTGTAAAGAAAAGAACGAATAATCCCGCAGGATGCCCTAAAACATTACTTTTAAAAAAATCTTCGTTAGTATTTTGAACCATGTTCTTAAATTATTTAATTTATATTATTTTTCGTTATCCTCAGCACCGTGAGTTAAACGATTTAGTGGTTTTAGTAACATTAAGAACAAAGTACCTATAACAATCGTAAAAACTAAAATCCCTAAAAATACTGAATACTCTCCTAATTCACTAGCCGATTCTCCAATAATACCAGCTACTTTATTCCCTAAACCTGTTGCAGCAAAATAAACTCCCATCATTAATGAAGCATACTTAACCGGCGATAATTTAGTGATAAATGACAAGGCTACAGGTGAAATACATAACTCCCCAATAGTATGGAATAAATAAGCCATTACTAACCATAACATACTTGAAGAACCTACTTTTTCAAATTCCATCGTAGCAAAAACCATGAATAAAAATCCAAATCCCATGATTATAATACCAATTGCCATTTTAAATAACGAAGAAGCTTCTTTCCCTTTTAATTTTCTTTTAGCCCAGTAAGAAGCCACAATAGCAGCAAAAATAATAATAAATCCTGCATTTAAACTTTGGAACATCACCGTAGGAACTTGCATACCTAAAAGTATTCTATCCGTTTTTGAGTCGGCATATAAATTCATTAACCCTCCAGCTTGCTCATAAGCTCCCCAAAAAATGATTACCATGATAAAAGATAATAGCAAAACCAAAAAGCGATCTTTATCTTGTTGTGAATCTAATTCTTTGTAAATCATCATCATTAAAGCAGCAATCACTGTCAAAAAGATAAACAGTAAGCCAAATCCCCATCCTAAACTATACCATCCAAATAGAGAAACTACGGCTAATATAATCGTTAATGTCAATTGTTTTTTTGAAGTCAATAAATTTTGAAAAAGCGCTCCATACGAACTTTCATCAACTGTATTTTTTTCTTGAATTTCTAAATTACCTACATGCGTTAAGTATTTTTGTCCCCACAAATAAACAACAAGTCCTAAAACCATTGCAATTCCGGCTAAACCAAAACCTGCATGCCAGCCCCATTGTGCTACAACAAACCCAATAACCATTGTGGCTAATAAAGAACCTGTGTTAATCCCAATATAGAAAATACTAAATCCTTTATCCCTGCGAATATCTCCTTGTGCGTATAATCCTCCTACCATCGTAGAAATATTAGGCTTTAATAAACCAACACCTAGAATAACTAATCCTAAACCGGTATAAAATGCCCAAGTATCAGTAAATACTAAAACACCGTGACCAATACATAGTATCACAGCACCAAGTAAAACTGCTTTCTTTTGACCTAGTAATTTATCGGCAATCATTCCACCCGGAATAGACATCACATAAACTAACATGGTATACCATCCGTATAAGGCAAGTGCTTCTTGACTTGTCCATCCTAAACCTGGGCCTCTTGAATCACCCATTGTTTCTGTAGTCATGTAAAGAACTAGTAAAGCTCTCATTCCATAATAAGAAAAACGCTCCCACATTTCTGTAAAAAACAAGATGTATAGTCCGATCGGATGACCGAACAAAGTTGATTTTAAATGAGCGTCTGCAGTAGTCTTTGACATAATTTGTTTTTTGGTTTGTATTTTATTTAACTTCTTGCATTAATTTTTTCACCAAAGGAGAAATTGCAATTAAAACTAATCCAGCAATTAATGCATAAATTGCTAAGTCTTTATATCCATCGGCATATACCGTTAATTTTTCTAAATTTGACGCGTTTTCAGAAGCTTCGGCAATATTAGCTCCAAGTATTCCCGCAAAATACTGGCCATAAGCACTAGCTAGAAACCACATTCCCATCATTACAGCCTGTGTTTTGTGTGGTGATAGCTTAGTCATTACTGACATTCCTATTGGCGATAAGCACAGTTCTCCAAAAGTAATTATAAACCAGCCAAAAGTAAATAAATCTAAAGAAGTTTTTCCAGAAGCATCGGCAAAGAACTTGGTGTAATAAAATACATAAAAACCACCCGCTAAAAATAAAAACCCTAATCCAAATTTAACAACCGTATTAGGTTCAATTTTTCTTTTGTGCATCCACATCCATACCAAACCTACTAACGCTGCAAAAACAATCACAAAAAACGAATTTGCTGAATTGTTAACTCCATTAGGATCTAAGGGTATTCCTAAAACTGTATTATTAAGATTATGTGCTGCGAATAAACTTAAAGAACCGCCACTTTGTTCGAAAAAAGCCCAAAAGAATATGGAGAAAATAATAAATACTAAAGCCGCTACTAACTTTTTATTTTCTGCAATAGAAAAATTTCTCATCTCATAAAACAAATACAACAACGAAGCAGGGCCAATAATGAACATGAATATATCTGTATACTCTGTGTTAGAAACCATCGTCATAACTACTGGAATAATTACTAAAGAACCAATGTAAGTAACAATTTCAAGTGTTTTTCTTTTAGATTTTTCTAAGTCAGCCAAAGGAGAAAGTCCTATTGATCCTAAACTTTTTTGTGTTTGTGTAAAAGTCAACAAACTGATCAACATCACATATGCTGCAAATCCGAAGGCAACATTCCATCTCAAATGTTCTGGAACGATTGAGGTTAACATCGAACCATTGGCGACAGCAATACACAAATAACCACCAATTAAAGCCCCTAAATTCACACCTGCATAAAACAATGAAAAACCAGCATCTCTCCTGTGATCCTCATCTTTATATAGTTTTCCCACCATAGTAGAAATGTTAGGCTTAAAAAAACCAGTTCCTATAATGGTAAAGCTAATTCCAAAAAAGAAAAACTGTTTTGGATCATAGGCAAGAATCATACTTCCAACAATCATTAGTAAACCACCCCAGAAAAGGGATTTTCTATACCCTAGAATTTTATCGGCAAAAAGACCCCCGATAAAGGTAAATGCATAAACAAAAGCCTGTGCTGCACCATACTGTAAGTTAGCAACTCTATCATTCATGGCCAGTTGATTCACCATAAAAATAACCAGCATTCCACGCATTCCATAGAAACTAAAACGTTCCCACATTTCGCTAAAAAACAAGTACCACAACTGTTTTGGGTACTTGCCTTTAAAGTTTTGAATCTCTTCTAAAGATGGATTTGTAGTATTCATTTAAGAATTAAAGATTTTCTTTAATAAAATTAGTCATCTTATTGTATAACTGAATTCTGGTATTTCCTCCATAAATCCCATGATTTTTATCAGGGTAAATCTGCGAGTCGAATTGTTTGTTTGCTTGAATCAAGGCTTCCATCATTTGCATTGAATTTTGAAGGTGAACATTATCATCACCACTACCATGAATCAAAAGAAATTTTCCTTTCAATTTATCCACATGGTTGATCGGTGAATTCTCATCATACCCACTTGCGTTCTCTTGAGGAGTCTGCATGTAACGCTCTGTGTAAATACTGTCATAAAATCTCCAGTTTGTTACTGGCGCAACTGCAATTGCCATTTTAAATGTATCATTGCCTTTAAAAAGACAATTAGAAGCCATAAATCCACCATAAGACCAGCCAAATATACCTATTCTAGATTGATCTACAAATGAATAATTTCCAATCACTTTTGCAGCGTCGATTTGATCTTCCACTTCATACTTTCCTAATTCTAATTGCGTCACTTTCTTGAAGTCAGCTCCTTTAAAACCAGTTCCCCTACCATCGACACAAGCTACAATATATCCTTGTTGCGTAAGCATCATAAACCAATAGTCATTTGATGAATTCCATTGATTGGCGACTTGTTGTGATCCTGGGCCTGAATATTGAAACATAAATACCGGATATTTCTTTGAAGCATCAAAATCCTTAGGCTTAATAATCCATGCATTTAATTCATTTCCTTTTTCTGTTTTTAGGACAAAAAACTCTTTGCTAGGCAAATCGTAGTTTTTTAATTTTGTTGCCAATGTCCCATTATCTTCAATGACTTTTATTTGCTTTCCTGTTTTAGCTTCATTTAACGCATACGTCGTTGGTTGAGCAGCGCTAGAAAACGTGTTAATATAATATTGAAAATTAGGACTAAAAGTAGCGTCATTCGTTCCTATCGCATTGGATAAAGCTAATTTACTTTTGCCATTCAACGCTATTCTATAAATTGCTCTGTTGATTGATCCGTTCTCCGTAGACTGATAAAAAACAGTATTTGTTTTTTCGTCAAAACCATAATACGAAGTTACCTCCCAATTCCCCTTGGTCACTTGATTGCGCAATTTTCCGTTCTTATCGTATAAATAGATATGATTAAAACCATCTTTCTCACTTGTCCAGATAAAACTGTTGTCGTTTAAAAACGTAAGATTATCCGTAACATCTACATAAGCTTTATCTTTTTCATTCAAAACTACTTTTGAAGTTCCCGTTGTTCCGTCAATAAATAGTAAATCTAGATTATCCTGATGACGGTTTAATACCTGAGCCGATAATACATTGGTATCATTAGTCCACTGCATGCGAGCGATATAAAAATCACTATACTTACCCAAATTGATTTCTTTGGTCGCTTTCGAATTAGAATCGTATACATGTAAGGAAACTAGAGAGTTTTTCTCTCCCGCTTTTGGATATTTAAACGTTTCGATTGTAGGGTACAAATCTTTGTGAAACATAGACATGGAAAACTCCGGAACTTCACTTTCGTCAAAACGAATATAAGCCAGTTTTTTGCTGTCCTTACTCCAGTCAAAGGCTCTTACAAAAGCAAACTCTTCTTCATAAACCCAGTCTGTAATCCCATTAATGATCGAATTTTTCTTTCCGTCAGTAGTAATTTGTGCAGTTGTTTTTGACGCTAAGTCATAAACATAGAGATTGTTTTCTCTCGCAAAGGCAATCTTTTTTCCATCAGGAGAAAAAGTGGGCTCCTGCACTTGAAAATCGAACAACTTTGTCAGTTCTTTAGTTGCAGTATTGTATAGAAAATAATCTGCTGTAAAAGAATGTCGGAAAATCTGATTTGAATTACAAGCTATCAAAATCATTTTTTCAGTCGCGTCAAAAGTATAACTATCAATCATCGGCATACCCGCATGATCTTTTGTGTTGATTAAAGTGGCTGTTTTATTAAGAGTCGCAAAATCATACAAGTCTATTTGCATCGTTCTAGAGGAGCGATCTACATTTAATACTGTATATTGATTTGTATTTTTCAAGGACTGCAATTCGTCCATTCCTTGAGCACGAAAGGTTCCGCTAAATATTTGCTCAACTGAAATTTTTTGCTGTCCAAAAACCGCGAAACATAAAAATAAAAATAAGACCGAAAACTGCTTAGACTTCATACTATTAAGTTATATGTAAAAATGAGCCCAATTTTAGTGAAAAAATTACAATTATATCACATTTGAAGTGTTAAATATTAAAAACAATATTTTAAAGCATCCTTTAATGACGATAATTTAATGGATACAAAACCTCGAAAAACGTATCTTTGCAGCTAATTACCCTATAATCTATTGAGAATGAACAAGCCCGTTGCCGGATTTTCAAAATTATCCAAAGAAGAAAAAATAAACTGGATCGCCAAGGAATATTTTTCAACTCCTTCAGAAGCCATTGCGTTACTGAAAAACTATTGGAACTCAGACGAAAAAATACAGAAACTACACGATGAATTTATAGAAAACACCATCACTAATTTCTATATTCCACTTGGTGTCGCCCCTAACTTTCTAATTAACGAAAAATACACCACCATTCCGATGGCAATCGAAGAAAGTTCGGTGGTTGCTGCAGCTTCAAAATCAGCCAAATATTGGTCTACTAGAGGTGGATTTAAGGCAACAGTAATTAATACCGAGAAAATAGGCCAAGTCCACTTTCTTTATAAAGGTGATGTTTCAAAACTGGAATTGTTTTTTGCTCAAAACAAAGCAAAATTCTTTTCTGAAACCGAAAGCATAACGAAAAACATGCAAAAAAGAGGTGGCGGAATTCTGGACATTATCTTAAAGGACAAAACTAACCTTCTTCCTAACTACTACCAACTCCATGCAACTTTTGAAACCAAAGACAGCATGGGAGCTAACTTCATTAATTCCTGTTTAGAGCAATTTGCCAAAACATTAAAAGAAGAAACCCAGACCTACGTGCTGTTTTCAGAACTAGAAAAAGACATTACGGTAATCATGAGTATCCTCTCTAATTACGTACCCAATTGCATCGTTCGTGCCGAAGTTTCTTGTCCCGTAGCCGATTTAGCCGAAAAACACATACTCAATCCACAAGATTTTGCAGAACGCTTTGTACAAGCGGTTCAAATTGCCGAAGTAGAACCTTTTAGAGCCGTAACCCACAATAAAGGAATCATGAACGGTGTCGATGCTGTGGTGCTTGCTACAGGCAATGATTTTCGTGCCGTTGAAGCTGGAATCCATGCTTATGCAGCAAAATCAGGTCAATACTCTAGCTTATCCCACGCTAAAATTGAAGACGGCATATTCACCTTCTGGCTAGAAATACCATTGGCATTAGGAACCGTAGGCGGACTAACTACTTTACACCCCTTAGTTAAGCTATCATTAGAAATGCTTAAAAAGCCGTCGGCTAAAGAGTTAATGCAGGTCGTTGCAGTTGCTGGTTTAGCACAAAACTTTGCTGCTTTGCGTTCCTTGACCACAACAGGTATTCAAGACGGTCACATGAAAATGCATTTAAACAACATCTTGAATCAGTTTGAAGCTAACGAGAACGAGCGTATCTTGATTCAAAAACACTTCAAGCACCATGCGGTTTCACACAGCGCAGTTGTCGACTTTATTGAGAATTTAAGAAAATAATAATTAGAAGCTAATCCCGCTATACGCTAAATCTTTACTTGATTAAAGAAATCAAGTAAAGGATACCGCTGCTATCGGGGCTAAAAAAAATACTGCAATAAATTCACCATAAATGAAAGAAACTTTTTACAGTAACGGAAAACTTTTGATTACAGGAGAATACCTAGTTTTGGACGGTGCAAAAGCTTTTGCATTGCCTACAAAATTCGGACAGAACTTAATTGTCGAAAACAACCCTAATCATGAAATTCATTGGAAAAGCTTTGATGCTGACGGACAAATCTGGTTTGAAGATACTATTTCGTTTTCAGAAATCCAGAATCAAGTACCACAAGAACCCGATACTATAAAGACAACTTTATTATCTATTCTTCATGAAGCCTATGTATTAAATCCTAGTTTTATAAAGGATGATTCGGGATATACCATTACTACCCAACTCACTTTTCCAAAACAATGGGGACTAGGAACTTCGTCAACTTTAATAAACAATATTGCACAATGGCTAAAAATTGACGCCTTTGTACTGCTTAATAATAGTTTTGGAGGTAGCGGTTACGATATTGCCTGCGCGCAAAACAACGGACCTGTTATATATCATCTAGAGCGAGCCAAGCCTATAGTGGAAAAAGTGCTTTTTAATCCTAACTTTCTGGAAAATTTGTACTTTGTCTATCTCAATAAAAAGCAAAATAGTAAAGCAGCAATTCAATCATACTATAGTCAGAGAAACAACAATTTGGAACAAATAATTGCCACTAACAATCAAATAACGCAAGCGGTATTAAATGCAAATACACTTAAAAATTTCGCGGATGCTTTACAACAACATGAGGCAAAACTGAGCATAGTTCTAAAAATGAAAACGGTTAAAGAAACGTTATTTCCTGATTTCAATGGTGTAGTAAAAAGTCTAGGCGCCTGGGGTGGTGATTTCGTGATGGTTCTTTCTGAGTCAGATCCGACGGATTATTTTAAACAAAAAGGTTATGAAACCGTCATTCCTTATGATGAAATGATACTAAGTTAGATTGGCAATAAACAGTACTTCAAAACTTATTCAAACTAAAAAAACCCGATACAATGTATCGGGTTTTTTTATGAAATTAATAATTACTTTATATACATTTAGTAATTAAATTGTTTTCTATTGTCTTCAATTTTTGCATTGTCTTTAAGCGCTGGTAAAACTCTGTTTACATCTCCAGCAGACTGCGCTTTAATTTTAGCTACATAAGGAGAATGATCCTTTAATGCTGGTGCTTTCACTGTGCTTATGTTTTTAACAACATATACTCCAGTATTTCCTTCTACAGGTGCAGATATTTTATTTGCTTCCAATGCGAATGCATTTCCAACTACTTTTGGCTCTAGTCCTACGCCTGTTAACATTGGGTTTTCCATAGTAACATCAGTTGCTTGTAGCACAGTAGAACCTGCTGCTTTAGCAATAGCCTCAATAGAGCTTCCTGTCATTTTAGCTTTGATTAACTCCGCTTTTTTCTTGTTTTTTAGAATTGGCTCTACATAAGGTTTAACTTGAGTAATAGAAACTAAACCAGAATTATCTATGTTTTTAACTGTTGCGATAACATGTCCAACGTTAGCTACTTCAAATCTTTTTACTGCACCTACTTTAGAATCATCTTCAAAAGCCCATCTTACGATCGCTCTTTGATTTCCTAACGGTCCAAAATTCTCATCCATTGGTTTCACAGTAACTCCTGGAACTACTGCAAGTCCCATTCCTTTTGCTACGGTATTGAAATCTTTATCTGCAGCATCCATTTCAAATTTAGTCGCTTGTGTAAACGCTTTATCAGCAGTAGTTTCTGAAGCTTCCAGTTTTAAAGCTACCGTCGCTAAACGAATTCCATCTTGTTTGTCAGTCACTTTGATAATGTGAAATCCAAAAGGAGTTTCTACCAAACCAATTGAACCAATACTACTATTGAAAACAAAATCGTTAAATGGTTTTACCATTTGATTTTGACTGAAATATCCTAAATCTCCACCTTGTTGTGCTGATGAATCATCTGAGCTAGAAAAAGCCAACATCATAAAACTATCCGGATTCGCTTTTACTTGAGCTAATATAGATTCTGCTTTTGCTTTTGCTTCTTCTTTTGTTCTTTTTTCTTTTTTGTTTGGAACTTGCGTTCCTTCATAACTAATTAAGATATGACTTGCCTTTGCATTCACTCCTAGTTTTTTACCCATCGATTTTGAAACACAGTAGTAGTTCCCAAAAACGTACGGTCCATAAACTGCTCCAGGAGCAAGATTAAATAACTGATCTGCATCAACAGCAGGTAAATCTTTCTTCGCTACATAAGTAGAATCGTAAGGCACATCTGAATTTGAATTTACAAATTCGATAGTGTTTTTAGCAGCTCTAAATCCCGCCAAAGTATCATTTTTAGCAGTTGCTTGGTTGTAAACTACACTTCCTGACAATAATCCAGTAATTTTATTTTTTACTTCAGCTTCGTCTTCTTTTGAAGCTTTATCTTCAATTAAAACATACTCTACTTCACGAGTTTCGTCTGCTTTGAATTTCTTTACATTTTTCTTCATGTAATCTAATATTTCAGCATCAGTCACTTTTACGTCACTGTCTTTGATAGTAGAATATAAACCGGCAACATAAGCAAAATTCACTTTGTTAGCTTCCATTTCATATTTTAACTTGCCTTCGCTTTGCGTCGTGTAAACAGCTGATTTTATCAAACTGTTATAGATTTGAAATTTGGCGTTAAGCTCAGCATCTTTCTCTCTGTCTTTCAAGTATTGTGCTTGAGCAGGGTTAGATTTGAAGTATTCTTTGAATTTAGCGATGTCAAACATACCCGCTGCATTTACAAACATTGGGTTTTTCCCTATATTAGGATCAGCTTGTAAAACCGCCAATAAATGCTTTTCTCCAACTCTTAAACCTAATTTTTCAAATTCAGAAGTTAACAAAGCTACAGAAACCTCTTGGTCCCAAACTCTGTTTGCAGCTGCTGTAGAAGTAATTCCTTGCTGACTTTTTTCAACATTACTTACTTTAATTCTGAAATCTTCAAATGAAATATCCTTTCCATCGATACTCCCTACATCTTTTGATGTACTGTTAAAGCTTCCACTGTTGAATAAATCACCGATGATAAATGCAAATAATGCAAATGCAATAACTGCAATCATTAAAGCGGAACGTTGTCTAATATTTGATAAAACTGCCATTTTTATTGTTGTTAATTTTATATTCAGTTTGCGAAAATACAATTATCTAATTAATAATTATACTAGTAGCGTTTTATTTTACAAAAAAAATACTTTTATAAAATAAATCATTGTTGTCCGATAAAAAAAGAAGCCAAAAAGATGGCTTCTTTAAATGAATCGTAAATTTGTGTTTCGACAT
>NZ_JBZXDY010000047.1:0-13855 GCF_058725285.1 Flavobacterium sp. DW-iso2
GTAACTGATCCAATAGGTTGGAAATACAGCAGTGCTAGAAATTATGGAAATAATGACCAAACACTTTTAGAGATAGATGTGAATTGATTTATAATGTGGGCACGAGCGGGGGACTTCCATTATCACTTCTAATAACAACGCTTTCAGGATATTGATATTCTGCAAATAAGTCAGAAAGAAATGTTATTACTTTGTTCTGTTTTATTGAAAAAGAAAAGTAATCTTTTAAAATTCTACGGGTATGAACGTCTATGATTGATAGTAAATAGGCATTTTTACCTACACTAGGAATCCAAACCATCTTAATATCCATTTCTATACACTGAAACGGCCTAAAAGTAATAACCTTTCTATATTTTACAAACTTACGCCCAGAACCACTCCTGTTTATCCTATTTTCGAGTTTTAATAAGCCTTCTTCTTTCATAATTCGGTAAAGCTTTTTATGATTAATCTTATATCCATCTCGATGTAAGTAAGAAGTCATTAAGCGGTATCCGCAGTCTATAAACTCATGGCTTAAAATCTCTTTAACCGATGCAATAACAGTTTCTTGACTCACCATTCCTTTGGACTTATTATAAGTAAAGACACTAGGCTTATTGCCTTTTTTGCCAGGACTTGGTCTTCGGTAATAGCTGCTTTGATTCATACCTAACATACAAATGACTTTGCTTTTACTGATTTTATGTTTGCTACAAATACTATCAATTAAATCTTTCTTGGATCGGATGTCCCAAACTTTTTTTTTAAAAGTTCACGTCCAATTTCTAGTTCAATTTCTTTATTAGCTAATAATTTGCGTAGAATTCTGTTCTCTTCCTCAGCTTGCTTTAACTCTTTGCTACGATCGTCATAAGTCAATTTTAAGCCTGCCTCTCCTTGTTTCTCATGCCTTTTCTTCCAACTGTACAAACTTCCTGTACTAACACTGTATTTACGACAGGTTTCTACAACACCTAATTCTTCGCAAGAAGATAAAATTTCCAACTTCTCTTCTAAACTCCATTTCTTGTATTTCATATCTCAAATGTACTATTTGAAATTTAAAATATCACTCCGAACTTATAAGGGGCTAAAATATTAATTTCACTTTAAAAGAGCTAAAATAAGTATGTTTTAAGATAATATTTCACAGTTATTTTTTGTCATCAATTAAAAAATATACTATTTGTTTTGTAGTATTATATTTAAGTTAATAAATAAAATTTTACAATAAACTATTTGCTAGTTCATTATAAAATTTTATTTTTGTTTTTTTTAACAAAAAAATAATTACATAGATAATGTTGAAAATAAATTTTCTTTTTTTGCTTTTTTTATTAACTAGTATAGGGTATTCACAAAAAAATGATGTTCAAGTAATGATTACTGCTCGAGCTCAAAAAGATAAAATTTTACTTCGTTGGGCGATAAACTCACCTATAGAATGGCAAAAAGCAAATAAGAAAGGATATTTAATAACTAGAACAACTTTAATTAAAGATGGTAATGTTGTAAAAAGCCCTGAAAAAGTAGTTTTAACTCCAAAACCTTTAGTTCCAGAGAATTTAGATTCTTGGATTGACTATGTTCAAAAAGATAATAATGCAGCTATTGTTGCACAATCTATTTATGGAGAAAGTTTTGAAGTAAGTGGAGCAAAAGAAGGAGAACTTTCTAGAATTGTAAATATGGTTGATGAGTTAAATCAACGGTACTCATTTGGTTTATACGCTGCAGATATGAATTTTGAAGCAGCCTTAAAAGCGGGTTGGGGGTTTGTAGATAAAGATGTTAAAGAAAATGAAGTTTACGCTTATCAAATAAGTGTTTATGATACGCCCAAAGTTAATTCGTCTTCTTATATGATAGGGTTAAGAGATTATTCAGCTTTGTCTGCGCCCACAGATTTTATTTCGGTTCCAGACGATAAACAAGTTATGCTCTCTTGGGATTATGAAATGTTTA
Organism: Flavobacterium sp. DW-iso2; assembly: GCF_058725285.1. NCBI lineage: Bacteria > Pseudomonadati > Bacteroidota > Flavobacteriia > Flavobacteriales > Flavobacteriaceae > Flavobacterium > Flavobacterium sp. DW-iso2. Next base: position 1,951 of record NZ_JBZXDY010000047.1, read on the forward strand.
AGCATATTTACACCTCTTTTATAGTAGAAAAATCGACTGACGGGGTGAATTTTAAATCTATTTCTAATACTCCTTTAGTTAATTTAAACGATAAAGACGATCATCCTTCAAAAAGAATGTATTATGTAGACACATTAAGTGTAAATGACAAGATGTATCATTACAGGTTGTATGGTATTACTTCATTTGGAGAAAAAGGAGAAGTATCAAAACCTATTACAGCCACTGGTATTGCAGCTATAGTAACTGCAGCAAGATTAACTGATTATCATATAATCAATTCAAATGAAGTCAACCTTGAATGGGACTTTCCTGCAGCCTCTGAAGCATTTATCAAAGGATATGAAATTAATTTAGCAGATAATGATCGCGGACCTTACTCAGTAGTTTCAAAAGACATTCCTCCCTCACAGCGTAAATTGAGTTTTAAAGACGGTTTATTTCCATCTAATTATTTTACAGTTACTGTGGTGGGTAAAAATAATCAAAGATTAACCTCTCAAAGCATGTTAGTGCAACCAGTAGATTCTATAGCTCCACTTAAACCAGTAGGGCTCGAAGGTATAATTGATTCTTTAGGAGTTGTTCAGTTAAAATGGAAACCTAATCAAGAAGAAGATTTGCGAGGGTATCGTATTTTAAAAGCCAATAATGCAGGTGAAGAGTTTGTGGATATTTATCATGAATCCTATGTAGGGAATAATTATAAAGATAGTGTGAGTTTGAAAATGACAAACAGCAAGGTATATTATAGAATTGCTGCCGAAGATATGCGATTTAACATCTCTGAAGTTTCGGATATTTTAGTATTAGACAAACCGGATAAAATTCCGCCAGCTGCACCTATATTTAAAGATTATGACAATAAAGACGGTAAAGTATATCTAAAATGGATACGCAGTTATAGTGATGATGTTGTAGGATATAGTTTAAGAAGGAGAGAGCAAGGTATTAATAAATGGGAAGAAATCAAGCAAATTAATGATACTATTCAAGAATTTGTTGATGATAGAGTGGAGAACAAAAAAACCTATCAATATGCTATTTTAGCTAAAGATAAAGCAAATTTATGGTCATCCTTAGATCATTCTACAATAACAGTTACCGTTTTAGATTTTTCACCTTTAAAAGTGATTGGTTTTCTTCAAGGGGTTCCTGATAGAGAAAATAAAAAAATTGTGCTAAGTTGGAATTACAACAAGTACAAAGATCAAGTACTAGGGGTAAGTGTTTATAAAAACGAAAAAGGAAGTCCTCCTACTTTATGGAAAGAATTAAATGCCGATGTTTTTACTTTAGAAGATCGCGCACTAAAAATAAATGTAGAGTACGAGTATTATTTAATTCCAAATTTAATTAATGATAAACCAGGAAAACAGGAAAAAACAATTGTAAACTATTAAGGTTATGAAGAAAATTTACTTATTGCTATTTTTGTTGGTTTCTGTATTTAGTTATTCTCAGGAAACGAAGTATGTAGTGACAATATCTAATTTAAATTATGAGATGCTTAAGGGGGTTAAAAACTCTAGTAATGATTCAAAAATTAGAATAACTGTAAAGTTTGAAAGTGGCGATCCACGGGACATTTATCTAAAACCAATTAATAATAAGGGAGATAGAGAGGTCAATTTTAATTTAGAACCATTTATAAGCTTAACTAAACCTACTTCTATTGAATGTTTTGCATTTGTAAATTTTAGAACAGGTTCAGATGCTAATAAAACTATAACTACAAGTGTTAATACTTCTTGCCCAAGCGGCTCTTTTGATGGGGATTATTCACCTAGAATGTCACATATTACCTTTAATTATAAAATTGAACCCATTTTTGCTGTTACTCGTTTAGTTACTGTTGATGATATTTTGCCAACAGGTTCAAAAAAAACGATGATAGCAACTCCTGGCTATGATCTTAATTACTACAGATGGCAATATACTCTAATTCCTAACGCTTCAAATACACAATGGCAAGATTTACCAGTTTATGATAGATCTCCATCTATTTCAGTAAGTGCTTTCGATATTTTAGGAGCAAACGCGGGGCTAAATATTGGTAAAAATATTTATTTTAGAATAAAACCCTGTAGTGCAACTCCAGGAGTTAGTAAGGTATTATCTTATTCTATAAGATTATCTGCACCACAAATTCTCTCATCAGCATCAGTTCAACCCACTTGTAGTGATAGCCAGGACGGATCAATACAAATTACTTTTAACAGAACTTTACTAAATGGCGAACAATTAAATTATACTTTGCTTGATGCCTTTACAGATACACCTACTAGCTATAATGGTATGCTGGCAATTGATGCCAATAAAAAATTTACAATTACCGGTTTACGTGCAGGGATTTATACGCTGCAAATAATAGGATTTAAAGATGGATTGAATACCTCTGTAATGCCAGCAGACCTATTTGCCCTTACAACTTTTACTATCACAGCTCCACCTCCATTAAATTTCACTTTAGATACTAAAAATGTACAATGTTATGGAGGTCAAGATGGCTCCATAACGATTAGCCCAACGGGAGGGACAAGAGCCACAATTGGCAGTGATTATTATTCCTTAGATAATGGAGTAAATTGGTTTTCTTTTCCTAATGACAAGCCTTACACGATAAAGGGTTTACCGCCTGGAATTTATAAAGTAATTGTAAAAGATATGAACGGTTGCATCGCTATGAATCCAGATGGAACTTATAAAAAAGAAACCATAACCATATCACAACCCAAGGCTGCCCTAAAATTAGAATATACTCTAAAAGAAGATCCCTCTTTTTTTGGTGCAGCTAACGGAAAAATTGTTGCGGCTATAACTGGAGGAACAATAAAAGACGATTATACTTATAATTTTGAATGGAAAGATAAAGATGGAAATACAGTTCCAGCAACTGGGCAATACAATGCAGCTGTTGAAACCTACTATATTACTGTAGACGCTGCCATTGCTGGCACATATAAATTAACGGTAACAGATAAAAATTATAGTGCAGCAATTGATAAAGCAGGCTGTTCCATTATTGAGTCTGAGCAAACACTTACGCAACCAGAAAAGATTGTAATCACGGTAGATCAAACCCAAGCAATTTCTTGTAATAGTGCCAGTTTAGATCCACTAGGAAACGCAAACAAAGCTGCTGATGCAATTTTAACAGCTCAAGTTACTGGAGGAATTCAATTTACTGGTTCTGCCAATAACGGTTTGCCTTATAAATTTATTTGGTCAAAATATAATGTTTTAACGGGATCTTGGGAAATTTTATCAGATAAAACTACAAAAGAAGCTGAAAATTTAACAGCGGGTAACTACTCCTTAAATGTTGAAGACGCGAAAGGCAATGTGCAAGGAACCTATAGCACCACACAATTAGAACTTGCAAATCCAACAGAATTTGAAATTATTGAACCTTTACCAATACTCATAACCTTTACTTCCAGTGATGTTTCCTGTTATCAAGGAAACAATGGTTTAGCTGTAGCTAATGTTGAAGGAGGTGCAGGAGGATATACTTATGAATGGTTTAATACAGCTGAAGGAATAATAAATGGTAATACAATTTCGCAATTAGTTGCGGGTACCTATACTGTTGCAGTTACTGATAAGAATGACTGTTTTGCAAAAGCATCTATTGAAATAATCGAACCAGCCTCTTCTTTAAGTATCAATTATAAAGACATTATTACGCCTACATTTGCCGGTGCAACTAACGGAACAATTACTGCCGAAATTTCTGGAGGAACTCCAAATGATGACGCTTCGTACAATTATGTATGGACAAACTCGAAGGGGATTGAACAAACTGCAGTTACAGCAATAATAGGAGGTGTATTTACCATTACATTGGATAATTTGGGAGCCGATGATTATTTTTTAACGGTTAAAGATAAAAATTATGATGCCCTTAAAAATCAAATTATTAATTGTTCAGTATTAGAATCTAAAGTTACGCTAAACGAGCCAGAACCTCTAAAAGTTGTTTTTGAAATTAGTAATACTATTTCATGCAACAGTGGTAATCAATTTGGCAGTAATACAGATGTCACACCTAATGATGGACAGCGTGACGAATCTCAAGACGGTATTTTAATTGCTCACGTAACGGGAGGAACACCTTTGGCAGCAGCCACTAATAATGGTTTGCTCTATTATTTTTATTGGAAAAAGCAACTAACTGACGGATCATGGATAGCCTTGCCAGATATTAAAGGAGAAACAGCTTCAAATCTTGCTCATGGGAATTACGCACTAAATATAAAAGATAGAAATGGCATTGTATTGGGGATTTATGCAAATAATCAACTTACCCAAGAAATTGATGCAATTCAATTCATGCAAGAACCTTCTAAATTAGCAGTTACAATAACTAAAGGCGATGTTTTTTGTAACGGTGGTAATGACGGTTGGGCTACAGCCAATGTAGTAGGAGGTACGCCGCCTTATAATTATAACTGGTCTAATGGCGTTTCGGTATTTGAAAATACCATATTAAAAGCAGGGAAATATGTAATTAATATTACAGACGCTAAAGGATGTGCTACTCAAAATGAAGTAACTATTATAGAACCTATAGCCCCCATTATTGTCAAAGTCGAAAAAACAATTAACCCAAGTTTTTATCAAGCCACTAATGGTGAAATTACCGTTACAGTAAAAGGCGGAACACTATTACCTGATAATAGTTATTGGTTTGAATGGAAGAATAGTAAAGGTGTAGTTCAAAATTCAACAACAACTACTTTTATGGATGGTGTATATACTATCACCATAAGCGATCTTCCTGAAGAAACCTACAATTTAACAATCAGAGACGCTAATTATAGTTTAGCTACAAGCAAAATGGGATGTACTGTCCTAAATACTATGGTATCTCTTGAAGATCCAGATCCTATTGTAGTTACTTTTGAAATTGTAAATACTATTTCTTGCCATGTTGATAATGAATTTGGTAATGAGAAAGACACAACACCAGCAGATAGTCAAAGAGATGAATCGCAAGACGGAATTTTAGTTGCTCATGTAAAAGGGGGAATTAAGTTAGAAGCAAGTCAAAACAACGGTCTACCTTATTTCTATACTTGGAAAAAGCAAAATAAGGACGGAACATGGAGTATTTGGAACGATCAAGATGAAACAGCTCAAAATGTATCCGAAGGGACCTATGCTCTAAATATTGAAGATGCTAATGGTATAAAATTAGGTACCTACACTAATAATGTTTTAGTAAAGGAAATAGATGTTACTCAATACATGCAACAGCCTACTAAGCTAAACCTAACATTTACTAAATTTGATGTAGGTTGTACTGCTGCTGATGATGGATGGGCAGAGGCTCATGTAACAGGAGGAACAGCTCCTTATAGTTTCCAGTGGACTAACGAGGCTACTACTCAAAGAATTGATGATTTAACAACCAATAATTATTTTGTTCTTGTCACTGATGCAAAAGGCTGTAGTATTCAAGGAAGTGTTTTTGTAGGAGATCCTAACGGAGTTATAGCAACCGAAACAATAAAAAATCCAACTTGTTTTCAAGCAAATGATGGATCTATCAATGTAGACGTTACTGGAGGAAATTTACCCTATACTTACAAATGGAGTACAGGAGCTACTACTAAAAATGTTCAAAATCTTGCTGCAGGAAATTATGAGGTAGAAATTTTGTGTCCTGATTGCTGCGTCTATAAAAAGAAATTTGTCCTTAAAAATCCAGACCCTATAATTGTTACTATAGGTGAAGATAGAACCTTATGTGGTGGGCAAACTTTAGATTTAGACGCCACTAATGCTGCTACAAATGCAACATACAGTTGGACTTCGACAAACGGATTTACCTCAAATGAACCAAAAGTCACTTTATCAAAAGCAGGAACCTATCGCATAAAAGTAACTTCGGTTTTAGGCTGTATTGGCGAAGATGAAATTACGATTAAAACAAGTCAAAACGCCATTAGTTCTGAATTTTTAGTGAGTTCGCAAGCTTATTTAGATGAAGAGGTTATTTTAGTAAACACCAGTGATCCTTTTGGAGAAAGTAGCAAATGGAGTATTCCTAGTGGAGTAACAATAGTAGAGCAAAAAGAAAAGTATATTACCTTAAAATTTGACGCCGTGGGCACCTATGCCTTGGGGCTGCAACAAACGCAAGGAGATTGTTTTGCTACCTATACTAAAAATATAGTGGTTGAAAAAAGAACAACAGCAGCGGATGCAAGCTCAAACTCAAAATTCATCACTGATTTTATTGTAGCACCTAACCCAAGTGATGGGAACTTCAAAGTAATTGTCAATTTTGAGGAAATTAGTGCCGTCAATTTAAGATTGTTTTCTGGAGGTGGTCAATTTACTACGATACAAAAGAAAGCCTCAGGAAAGAAAAAGTATGAAGTTGACTTTAACACCACTTTAGCAGCAGGAATGTATATTCTGGTATTAGAAACAGAGCAACAAACGCTTGTTAAAAAAATCATCATCTATTAAAATGAAGAATCATTTCAAAAATATAATCTTATTTGTATTGTTCTCCCTTTCAGGGATAGGCGGTTTTGGTGTTTCGGCTTACGCCCAATTATACCCCGTTCAGCTTACGCCTATTTTTAATAGTCCGTATAGTGTAAAAATTTCGGACTACGCCACTAGCATGGACACTAAAATGCAGTTGCTTATCAATCCCAACGATATTTCTATAAACAATAGGCAAGTACGATTAAAATTGTTTATTCAGGGTAACGGTATTAGTGTTCAAAGCAGTGATTATATTCAAGGGCAACCCCCACTATTTATTAATGGAGGCGAATTAAAAACGATAACTAATACTGATATTTCGGCTTTATTTAGATTAGAAAACCTACAAGGAATTACCGCAGCACAATATGCAAATCCTTTGCCAGAAGGTATGTACACTTTTTGTTTTGAAATGTATGACTATGTCACTAATCAAAAAATATCTCAAAAAAGCTGCGCCAATTTATACCTTATATTAAATGATCCGCCATTATTAAATACGCCACAAAATAAGGAGTTAATAGCATATACAGAGTTTCCTAATATTTTGTTCACCTGGACACCAAGACAAATTAATGCTACTAATGTATCGTATCAATTTGAACTTAAGCAACTTTTTGATGATACCCTAGATCCTCAAATTGGTTTTCAAATGGCTCCTGTTTTACATCAGGAAACACTCTTTGGTACGGCATTACTTTATAATTTAAGCAAACCTGTATTAGTTCCAGGAATGCGCTATGCCTGGCGTGTAAAAGCCATCTCTACAACAGGACTTTCAGAGAATGCGGTGTTTAAAAATGAGGGCTACAGCGAAATTTATTCCTTCAAGTACACCGCCGCATGTGTAGCTCCTAGTTTTGTATTGAGTGAATCACAAAGTACTAAAAGCGTCAAAATAACCTGGCAAGGTGTTCCTGAACACACGCGCTACCAAATTCAATATAGAAAACAGGGTGTGCGTAACGCCCAGTGGTTTTCTAATTACAGCCAAAATACACAAAGCTTACTAACTGACTTAGAACCAGGTATTACCTATGAATTTAGAGTAGGATCTAGTTGCGAATCAGTAAATGATGGGGTGCAATCTTTTACGTATTCAGGTATAAATACCTTTACCACAACTATAGATAATAAAGAGGTAGCTTACAATTGTGGTATTGTTCCAGAAATAAGCATTACCAATCAAAAACCATTAACTAATTTAATACAAAGCGAAACCTTTACTGCAGGAGATTTTCCAGTAACAATTTTAGAATTAGTGGGTAAAAACAGCCCTTATTCAGGTAAGGGGTATATCATAGTTCCTTATTTGGCCGATACAAAAATTGCAGTAGAGTTCAATAGCATCGTTATTAATACAGATTACCAATTAATAAGTGGTGTTGTCGAGACAAGCTACAATCCAGAGTGGAAAAATGTTACTGATGTTGAAGATTTTACAGGCGAAGGTCAGGGCGGACAAATTGAAGAAACCGTTCCGTTTAAAATACAAGATATTGTAATTAATGCCAATGGCGATATTGTAGTTAACGGTACACAAGGGGAACAAATTATAATTCCTGGGGGTAAAGACACTGTTATTAGCGAAGATTTAAAAGATGCCGATGGAAATAGTGTGCCAGGAAAAGTATACACCGTTGACAGTAAGGGTAATGGAAGTAACGAAGGAATTGCCGCAGCTCCAGGTGGCAAACCAGACCCAACAAATACAGACGGGGTAGATGCTAATGGCCAAGCGACTGCCTTTACAGCCCAAGGCGCGAGTATAGCGTTTACGGTAAACAGCAGTACTAAGTATGCCTTTGATGTTATGCCAAAAAATGCCACAGCTGCTTTACAAAAGTTGTATAAAAAAGTAGACGGTGTGGCACTACCTTACAAAGCAGTGGTCAATGGTTTTAGCGATACTCTTATAGCAACTTTAACGCTTACAGATACAATTGTAAAACCCGAGAATATTGTTTTCAAGACACAAAACGGAGCACTTATAAACGCTACTAGAAACGATAAAACATTTGAACTTACCGTAAAAGGAAACCTATCCTATGCCGAAGAGCAAATACTAGCCACTGTAAAACAAGGGGACAAATGGAAAGTAATAGGGGCATTTATGCTAGTGCATATTTCGCCAAAAGAGGTAAATGTAGCCTTAGTTCCTACTGATAAAGTTTCTGAGGATAAGCTGGACGCTATCATTACAGAAACTCAAAAGACCTACAATAAAGTAGGTATTAAAATAAATTTTAAGAAAGAAGGAATACTTAATATTAATTCAGTCGTATCAGGTAATACAATTACAACTGAAAAAAACACCATTACTTCTACTTATAGTACAGAGCAACAGAAAATCAATGCTTTATATAAAAGTGAAAGCTATGTATTATTTATTACTGATAAAACTTCAAGTACAGAACAGCAAGGTTATATGCGCTTGAACGGACAATATGGTTACGTATTTAACTCAGCAAATAGTAGTACACCAGCACATGAATTAGGCCATGGAATTTTTAAATTGGAGCACCCTTTTGAACAGTATAATACTACAGAAAAAAGCACTGATTTATTGATGGATTACAGTCAAGGTACAGTTTTAAACCACCAAGATTGGAAACAGATTAATGATCCTGCATTTAAATTTTATGGGTTTCAGAATCAAAGTAGTGGGGCTTTGGCTGGAGGTGGGCTTGAAGATCTAATTATGGTTTTGAAAAACCTTGCTACAGACTCATTTATTAAGTGCACGGTTTGTGAGGAAAATAAATTTGAAGCAGTCGGAGGTTTTGATGGATCGAAAAGACAGTTTAGAAAGATTTCTTACAATAATAAAACTTATATATGTTTATTAGCATCATTAAAAGAAGGTCATAAAATAGATCTTATAACTGATGACTTATTAAGTTATGCAGATATTATTGGAGAAACTCAGCCTGAATTTGCTCAACTTATTGAGGCTACTAAATCAACTTTCAGTAATAAGAAAGATTTATTAGCTGTAATAAGTAATAATTCTCAATTAGTTTCATGCGATGTAATTTACCCTTTTAGCAATGACATTTGTGCAGGAGGAAAAATGGTAGATGATCAAACACTTTTAAATGTAAGTAAAGAATTAGAAAATTGTTACTATTCAGATTTTTTACCGAAACTAGTTGCTGGTTATTTAAAGGAAATCACTACCAATTCAAGAAAGAATCAAGGAATTGAATTTGTCAAAGACGGTAAAGTTTATAAATTAAATGGAGATGTAGTCGAAGAAGTTAAAACACCATTAAGTGATGATGATATTAGAAATGGAAAATGGACTGATACCGCAATTGATGTTAAAATTAGAGTAACTCAAAACAAAGAAGGAGTATTTCAATATCAAGCTGTAGGAATTAGAAGTAATTTCACTGTAGCTTTTAAAAATGTTGATCAAGCCAAACTTAAAAAAGATCTTGGAGCACATATAGAAAGACAAGGTAGCCTCTATTTTCAAAAGTATAAAGTAACAGAAGCAGATTTAACACCAATAAAAATGGGTGTTAGTTTGAATAATGATAGTGAAGTTTTTGCAGATGGTAAGAACATTGCTATAGATAATAATGCAACATTCTTCAAAATTTCATCTGAGGGAATAGGACTTTTAACGACGTTCTTACAAACGGCATTAGTAGAAGAAACTGCTTATTTAAATAGTACCGAAAAAAACACTATAATTCACGCACCAGGACTTGTAACTGGGACTTTAGAAAGTGGGGCAACTGTTGTAACAGATGTGACGAGTCTTTGCTCAATGGTTTATGATTTGTCTACAGATGATAAAGCGAGAACCGATATGTGGACTGGACTTATTAAGCTAAAGGACGCTGTCAAAGATGAGCCTTCTGGAGTAATACCAATCTTTGTTCAAATGCTAAGTGGCAATACAAATGATGAGTGGGCAGCAATTGCAGACAAACAGACAGATGAAGGTAAGAAAGGGCATTTATACTCAAGAGGTGTAGTGACTTCTGTAAAAAGCGTCCTTGTAGGTGGAGCGCTAATTACAAAACTACCAGCTCTAGCAGAGGAATTAGTAGGCAAGATTAAAAATGTTATCAATACTCTTAAACATTTTGATATTGCTGGAGAATTTGCTAGAGGAAATAATATTGTATTAAATACGATTGAATGGGGAACCAAAAACTTTAAACTCAAATGGGAGAAAGTTGGTGGAAAAATTACTTTTGGAGAAAGAAGTGATTTAGCAAAAATTTTGGGAACTACTGATAAAATAGAAGCTCATCATATAATGCCTTGGAAGGTATGTGAAAAAGATGAACTGGTACAGTTGGCTGCATTAGATGGATTTCATCCTAATTTGGTTGAAAATGGTATTGGATTAGAAAAATATACTAAATTAGTAGGTGAAGGTATGCATGGTAATCACCCTGCCTATGATGCTTATGTTAGTACTCAATTAAATAATTTTAAAAAGGTAAATAAAAATATTACACCCGAACAGGCTAATAAATTTTTACAAGAAACGTTAATTCCTGATTTAAAAAAGAAAATAACTGCAGCTGGACTAACTGACTTGAATTTAAATCAATATTTTAAAACTACAATCAATCCAGGTGTTGTGCCTAACTATTAAATAAATTATGAAATATTACAGCTTAGCACCTACTGATGATTTAGATATTATTGGAGAATATCCACAAGCATCAACTACAAATGATAGTTTATTCGGTTCTCCATTTTCTACAATAAAGGTCAATTATGGAGACATTCCAGATGAAATACCATTCTTAGAACTTGTACTTGAAGAAAATGCTAAAATAACGGATTTATTAGGAACATATAATCCTTATTTTGGATTATTAATTGATGAAAAACTTAAAGATATTTTTTCAAATATTAAACTACCAAATCATAGGTTTTATCCAGTTAATGTTTTTTTTAAAAACATACCCTTGCCATATTATTGGTTTAATTTTTACGATAATATTTTTCCATATTTGAATATGGAAAATTCAAAGTTTAGTATTGAATATAATGAACAAAAATTAGAATATAAATTTAAATCAGAGAACTTTTTTAAAGAAAAAAATATTGAATGCATAGAGGATTTTAATAAAACATTAAGAATTGAAAAAATTCATTTATTAGATAGTTTTCCTAGATATGATTTATTTGAATTTGAAAATTTTGTTTTAATTTCCGAAAAATTATTAAGTATTTTAAAAGAGAATGATATTACTGGATATGAAGCAAAAACTTATGAGATATTACGATTTGATCCCCCGCTGGCTTAAGCGTATGCTAGCGCGAGCGTCTCCCCCCTGCTGGCTTGAGCGTATGCTAGCGCGAGCGTCTCGCTCGTGCCCACAAAGTAAACACAATATTAATTAAATGAGTACAAAATATAAAT
>NZ_JBZXDY010000048.1:0-13133 GCF_058725285.1 Flavobacterium sp. DW-iso2
TCCTAAAAAAAAAAGAGGCTACTCCTTATATGTAGGTATAGCCTCTTTTTTTATAATGGGAAACGCCCAAATGATCTGTTAGTCGAAACGAATCGCCTTAACCGGTGAAATTTTGGTTATTATATAAGAAGGGATTAGCAACACTAAAAAACAAACACTTATCGTAAGGCCGTTTAATAATAAAATATATCCCCAATTAAGATATACCGGCGCTTTATCGACATAGTAATTTTCAGGATTCAGTTTGACTATCCCAAAATATTTCTGGAGCAATAGAACCGCTATTCCAATTAGGTTTCCCCAGAATAATCCTCGAAGAATTAAATAGGACGCATTGTACAGAAATATTTTACGGATACTCCAATTATTAGCTCCTAACGCTTTTAATATTCCTATCATCTGTGTTCGTTCTAGAATAAGCACCAATAAAGCCACCACCATGTTGATTGTGGCAACTAATATCATAACTATTAATATGACAATGATATTGAAATCAAACAACTGAAGCCACTCGAATATATAACTGTACTTTTCGATAATTGTTTTAGTATCAAGCGTAGATCCCGTTTGCTGATACACTTGTTCACCTACCGATTTTATATTATCAAAATCATCTACAAAGACTTCAAATGCTCCTACCTGATCCGCTTTCCATTTATTAATGCGTTGGATATGGCGTATATCCCCTAATACATAGGTCGCATCAAATTCCTGAAAACCAGAATTAAAGATTCCGACAATTTTAAATCTCCTGATATTAGGTAATTTATTCTGACCTTCTTTCATAAAAAAGGTATTAAACGCATCTCCTACTTTAAGTTTTAACCTATTAGCGAGGAATTGCGATAGCACCACGTCTTCATTTAACTTTTTAGAAAAATCAGGCAGTTTTCCTTCAACAAGATACTCCTTTATATTATCCCACTTGTAATCCTCTCCTACTCCTTTGAATACGACCCCTTCAAAAGCATTTTCGGTTCGAATAATACCGGCTTTACTGGCGATAGCTTGAATATGATTTATCCCTTCCACAGTATTAAATTTGGGATAAAAATTTTGTTTTTTCGAAATGGGAACTAAGGTAACTTCAGATTGATTGCTATCATAATTAGAAATACTAATATGTCCATTGAAAGCGGAAATTTTTTCTCTGATTTTTTGTTGTAGACCAATTCCTGTCGCCACTGACACAATCATCATCACCATTCCGATGGCAATGGCCGAAATTGCAATTTTTATAATAGGCGCAGATATACTACTTTTATAATCTTTAGCAGTTATAAGTCTTTTGGCAATAAAGTATTCTAAATTCAATTTGATTAAGTATCTGATTTGGATCCAAAAATACAGCTAAAACACGAATAACGCTAATTGCCACTAATTTTATTCTAATCTACTATATGATTTCAATTTTCAAAAATATTCCATTAGCCTTTATTCTAACAGTAGTTTTGCTTTCGTGCTCCAGCTCAATCAACAGAACAAAAGAATTACAGCAGAACAAATTGAAAGATAGCCCCGCGTCAATCCCTAAAAATTTAAAAGCAGAGTCTTTAACAGATAAAGTTACCGTAACGCATTCGATTAAAACCGGCGCTGATAATCATGAAAAATATCTACCTCTTCTAAAAGACAAAAAAGTAGGCGTAGTTACAAATCAATCGGGTATAGTTTTAATAGAAGAATCTTCCATAAGTCTCACGAGTAAAAAAAAGCAAATCCATTTAGTTGATTTCTTATTAGACCAAAAAATCAATGTCCAAAAAATATTTGCACCAGAGCATGGCTTTCGTGGCACTGCAGATGCAGGAGAACATGTTGTTGACGGAACGGATTATAAAACTGGAATAACTATTATCTCGCTTTACGGCAATAACAAAAAACCAAATTCAGGACAGTTAACCGGAATTGACATTATGGTTTTTGACTTACAAGATGTGGGAGCACGATTTTACACTTACATCTCCTCACTGCATTACATAATGGAAGCCTGTGCAGAAAACAACATCTCTTTGATCATTTTAGACAGACCCAATCCTAACGGAAGCATAGTTGACGGACCGATTCTAGAAAAGGAATATAGCAGTTTTGTAGGAATGCATCCCATTCCTGTTTTACACGGTATGACCATTGGCGAATATGCGCAAATGATTAATGGAGAGCAATGGCTAACGAACGGAATTAGTTGCAAACTAACTGTAATCCCATGTTCTTATTATAATAGAAAAATGAGATACAGTCTACCTGTAAAACCTTCTCCTAACTTACCAAACGATCAATCGATCAACCTATATGCTAGCCTGTGCTTTTTTGAAGGAACAAATGTTAGTGTAGGAAGAGGAACTGAAAAACAATTTCAAATTTACGGTTCTCCTTATCTACCTAAAAGCAATTTTAGCTTTATTCCAAAACCAAATATGGGAGCACAAAATCCAGTTTACAATGGAACAACCTGTTTTGGCGAAGATTTGTCAACACAAACTGAAGTACGCCAACTGGAATTGAAATGGCTAATCAAAGCGTACACTAACACAACAGACAAATCAAAATTCTTTAATCCGTTTTTTACAAAACTAGCTGGAACAAGAAAATTGCAACAACAAATCGAAGCCGGAGAATCAGAATCTGAGATAAGAAAGAATTGGAAAACCGGTTTAGACCAATTTAAGAAAATGAGAGAAAAATATTTGATCTATTAGAAAAAAAATAGCAGGAACTACAGCGGCAATTTTTTCTTCATTTCTTCGACAATATTAAAGGCGGCAGGGCAAATCGCCACATTCTTTAAAGTAAGATCTGTTATTTGCTGAAACTTCTTTCTATCAGTGTGTGGAAATTCTCTACATGCTTTTGGTCGGACATCATAAATCATACAGGCATTTTCATGATCTAGAAAAGTACAAGGCACGCTCTGCAATACATAATCTTGATCTTCATCAACGCGAAGGTATTGCGCTATAAACTGCTGTGGTTTTTGCTTAAGGTATTTTGACACCCTTTCAATATCGGCTAATGTAAATAAAGGCCCTGTAGTTTTACAACAATTCGCACATTTTAAACAATCCGTTTTCTTGAATTCCGCATCATGCAGGTCTTGCATCACATAATCTAAATTTTTGGGCGTCTTCTTTTTAAGCTTATCGAAATACTTTTTGTTTTCTATATGCTTATCTTTGGCAAGTTTACCAAGTTCGTTTAAAGTAGGTTTCAAATTCAGAGTTTAAAAATTCTTTGCAAAACTACACTTTTTGAACGATGAACTATGATTAATGAATGTTGAATTTTGAAATACAAACAATGAAAGACCTTTTTGGCAAAGCCATCCTTGATTATCAAACGAATAATTCCCCTGAAGATTTAATTACAGAAACAACTATATCTGAAGAAGATGAAATGAGTGTGGCTTATTTATTTCGCTCCTACAAAGAGATGCCGACTATGGAGCAAAAAGCCCTACAACTTGCCAAAGGAAAAGTCCTAGATGTAGGTTGCGGTGCAGGAAGCCATAGTTTACACTTACAAAATGAATTGAATTTAGAAGTGACTGCGATAGACATTTCGCCAAATGCAATAAAAGCTTGTTCCCTTCGAGGAATCAAAGATGCCCGCATACAGGATGTTATGACATTAGAAAATGAAACATACGATACGATTTTATTACTGATGAATGGCGCAGGAATGTGTGGGAAACTGAAAAATATTCCAAATTTCCTAATAAAACTAAAATCACTATTGAATCCAGGCGGCCAAATCTTATTAGACAGTTCTGATATTATTTATATGTTTGATGATGATGAAGACGGAGGAAAATGGATTCCATCTGACAATGAATATTATGGGGAAGTAGTTTTTAATATTGGCTACAAGGGTGAAAAAGAAAAACCTTTCAACTGGATGTACATTGACTACAATACGCTGCAAAATGCGGCTTTCGCCAATGAATTACAAGCCGAATTAATTCTTGAAGGTGAACATTATGATTATCTAGCAAGGCTTTCACTATAGCAACGAAATCAAAAACATAAAAAAAAACTAACTATCACATACTCTGAAAAAGAAATGAAAAAAGCCAAACAATAATTGTTTGGCTTTTTTCATTTCTTCTAAATTCTTTATGGGATATTTAGATATTTGTGTGTTTGAAGTGACACTCTCCATTTCGGGTTATTCATAACATAGTCGACAATAAGGGGCGTCATTTCCTCCTTTTTACTCCATTCTGGCTGAAGAAATAAAATTGCATCGTCATTAACTAACTCCGCTTGTTCTTCCGCAAAAATAAAATCATGTTTATTATATATGATAACCTTCAACTCATGTGCATTATCATAAACTGTTTGAGTGGGCAGCTTATTTTTCTTTGGAGACAGACAAATCCAATCCCACATTCCTGTCAGAGGATAAGCACCTGAAGTTTCAATATGAACCTTTCGTCCATTATCCTTTAGCGTCTGTGTCAGCAAGGTCATATCCCACATTAGTGGTTCTCCTCCTGTTACCACGACTGTCTCTCCATATTTTTTTGCATTAGCCACAATTTGATCGATGCTTGAAGGCGGATGTAATTCCGCATTCCAACTTTCTTTAACGTCACACCAATGGCAACCTACATCGCAACCTCCAATTCTTACAAAATAAGCGGCAGTTCCCGTGTGAAAACCCTCTCCTTGAATTGTATAAAACTCTTCCATCAATGGAAGCATTACACCTTTATTAACTTCTAATTGTATTTCTTTTGATAACATCATTGTAATTTAAAGTACAAAGATAGGTCATTTGAAAAGGACTTAAATTAATATTATCAAATTGCTTCCATGAAATTATAATATCGAAGCACTAAACCACGAAAACCAGAAATGTAAATTTCAACTCTTATTGTCTAACAAGCTACAGTATGACTTCTACCACAGAACAACTAGCTAAAACATACTAATGACAAAAAAGTCCTCGCATAAAAAAAACCGATAGCTTTTCAACTATCGGTTTTCTATTGTAAAATAATACTATTATTTTTTATTCTTAAGCAAATCTACTGATTGCTGTGCATATCCATTTTCAGGATCGATCGCAAGAGTTTTATTGAAGTATTCAATAGCTTTCACTTTGTCAGTGTTTGCATAACCCGCAGCCATTGTATTGTAAGCCTCAATTAATTTCCCCTTTACAGCGGCCTTAGCCATTTCTTCAGGACCTTTCTTTGTTACAATATCAATATATTGTTGGTAATATTTAATCATTTGTTCGTCATCTCCAAGCAACGTATTCGTTCTTGCACGATAAACATAAGCATCTTGAGTTGCTGGTGATGCTTCAATCACATTTCCAAAAGCAATATCTGCTTTACGTAAAGCGATAGTATCTTTCACTGCCCCAGCTTTCGTATTGTCAAAATAAATTGAATTACCTAAATAAAAATTATCAAGCAAGAAATTTTTTGAATCTTTATTTGAGGTCGAAATTTCGAAAACTGCAGCGGCCTCTTTGTATAGTTTCTGCTCATAAAGTCCTTTACCCGCCTCACTTAAATCATTTACAGCAGCACTTTCCATGGCAACTGCTTTCTTAATAAGTTCAATTCCTTTATTAAACAATACCGGTTCTGCAGCAATAATGTCTGTACCCATAGTAGATTTTTTTACATTAGCTAAACCTAAATATAAATAATCAAGAGAAATTACATTATTTGCAGTATTTCCAGTATAATCTTGTAACGATTTAATAGCCACATCCACATTATCATTATAGTACGCAGAATACCCTAAGTATCGTAAAATTCTAGGATTGACTTTGTCAATCTGTTTCATTTTTTCAGCTTCAATTTCTAAAGATTTATAATCGTGCGCAACAATCAAAAAGTCAGCGTGACGCATACGTGAAGCCAAAGAATAATCAGTAAGACTCATGTATTTTTCATAATACGACAATGCTTCTTTCATATATTCATCATTTCTAGAAGGAACATTAAGCGCCCAATAGTAATATGTTTCAGCTAACTCACGGTATAGTGGTCCGTAATTAGGGTTCGTCGCAATAACATCATTGAAAGCTTTTACAGCTTCAGTGTATGCTTTAGCGCCTTTAAGCAAAACTCCTAATTGCATTTTTGCTCTAATCAACGTATTGTCAGCTTGAAAAGCATTACGATAAGCTGAATAAGCCGCATTTTGGTTTTTATCACCATAATGTGCATCTCCAAAAGCCAAAAGAACTTGAGGCTCTGCTGCATTTTTCTCATTAGCCAAATTTAGGGTCTGAATAGCCGCTTTAAAATCCTGATTATCAGCATTCATATAAGCACGTGCAATATACACATACTCCCAAAAATCTCTTCTACCCATTTCTTTTTTAGCCAATTCAAATTTAGCTTTAGCTGCAGCACCATCACCCTTATTAAGGTCCATTTGCCCTAGTCCAATATAATTGAAATGCTCATCATTTTTAGCCGTTAAGCCATTTTGATAAGTTATTTTAGCTGAATCCGCTACCTTTTGAGAAAGATATATGTTTCCTAAAAGAAAATACGCTTTACCTTCAGATGGGTCAGATTTGATTATCGATTTTAAAGTCGATTTAGCATTTTCAAATTGTTCGGCGTCAATTGCTTTTTTAGCTTGATCTATATCCTGAGCCTTCATTGCGGATACTGTGGCCAGAAAGGCAACACTTAAAATTTTAAATTTGTTCATTTTAACTTTATTTGATTTATTCATTTTCATTTTTTGATTTGGTTTTAAATATAACTTTTCTTGGAGGCACGCGCACAGGCAGTAGTCCCGCTTTCAAAATTATCCTTTGCCCTATGTCTCCAGCAACAAATGAAGCGAACCCCATTCCTAACCCGGAGTATCCCTGACAATTAATTATATACAAATCACGTGCCAAAGGGTACGTTCCTTCGGCTAAATTATTTTGCGTAGGCGCTACATATGCCGCACTACTCTCTCCTTTAACACTTAATACGTTAATTTTCTTTATAAGATCCTTCATGTCAGGCGATGGCTGATACAGCCAATTAAGGCCAACAACTCCAATCATCCCATCGTTTTCAGCTACAAACTTCACAACGTCTTTATTGAACTTAAACGAGTATACTCCATCGGTAGGTATTTCTTTTATACCCGCCAACTCATTCATATAGCGAACCGTACTGGAGTTTGGATTATCAAAGACCAACCCCTTAACTCTTGTTTGCGGTTTCCCTTGCATGAAAAGAATAATATCCTTCAAATCGACCAAACTATCGTTAGTGGACTTACTAGAAATAAAAGCAATTGCGTCAGTACCGATGATAGTTGTTTTAGGCTTTATTTTAAGTTGTTCAAAATATTTAGACTCTTCTTCATTTAATTTCCTGGACAAAACAACAATGCGCGAGGTATCTCTAAGGAACGCTTGCATCAATTCTTTTTCAGACCTCACCTCCATTAGTATCTTAGCATTGTATCCATTTTGAAAAATAGTAATCTCATCTTCCAATAGAGGTTTTAAAGTCTCATCAACTAAAATAGTGGCTGTACCTTTAAGTATACTCTCTTTCTCGCCCTCTGATTTCTTACAACCAAAAAATAACAGAAAAATAAAAAGAATCAATACATAAGGACGTGTTGCGAAATTTTTCATAGTTAATGTTTATTATCTTTTATAATACGAATGCATCTAATAATAGAATACACGATGAGCAACACACCAAATGCTATTCTATAACCGATAGTCATGTTTATTGGAAATTGCTTCATAAAGATAACAAATAATCCCAAAACAAAATAAACTACGAAAAACAAAATTGCTATAACGAGAAGAAATCGCTCTTTGAGCGATTTCTTCTGAATATTTTTAAATATTTTTTCCAACATTAATCCGCTGTTTGAATAGTAATCGGAAGAGAATAAAGTACTCTAACCGGTTTTCCATTTTGAATTCCCGGATTCCATTTCTGGCATTTAGTAAGAACTCGTATCGCTTCTTTTCCAGTACCATAACCAATATCTCTTAATACTTTGATATCTGTTAACGAACCATCTTTTTCCACTACAAAAGTAACATATACCTTACCTTTAAGACCCTCTTCTTCTGGTGCACGATAGTTTTTAGCTACATAGCCATAAAACTTATCCATACCACCTGGGAATTCAGGTTTTACTTCGATACCTGCTGTGTTGTAAATTTGATTGTCTTCTTCAACAATTTTAGTTGGTCCTGGACCTACTGGAGCCACAGACAAAACTGCATCTGGATCTCCTTTTATGGTTTCAGCTCCAATCTTTTTTTCTTTAATCTCGACAATTTTAGGCGGCTCTTCAGTTACCTCTTCTGCCTTAGCAACCACTGGTTTCACAAACTTAACCACATCCACTTTAGGTGGTGGTGGCGGTGGTGGCGGAACGTTTAATTTAGGCTCCTCTTTCTTAGGTGGTAATTTTATTGCAGTGATTTTAATATCTCTGTCAATCTCTTGCTCCCCACCTTTAGGAATTAAGTTTATGATAAGGGGAGCAGCCACAGCAACACTAAATAATATAGCACCCAAAACTAGCGCTTTAATAGTAGTTTTTCTGTTTGACTTCCTTAACTCATAAGCTCCGTAAGTTTTATTACGTCCTTCGAATACGATATCAAGCCATTGGTTTTTTAATATGTCTAATTTCATTTTTCTTAATTATTAGGTTATTGGGGAATAAGAATACACTTATTTTCCTTCTAACAATTTTTGTTCTTCAGGAGAGAATTCAGGAACGATAGCGTAATTACCAAAATCTCCTATCCCTACAATTGCCATTTCATCAAGTATATCAATTAAATTTTTGTAATTTGATTTCTTACTTGGTTTAATAATCACAATTAATCCGTTTTTAGGCTTCCCTTTTGCTGCGGAATACGCCAAAACCGATTGTTGTCTAGACAACAATTCTTTACGTATACCCTCTTTTCCAAAAGCCAAATCTTTAGGACCTCCAATAGGAGTAGCCAACAAACCAACATAGTAAACTAACTTATTATCAGCACCTAACAAAATTGTCATAGTACGATTTTCGTCAACTTTCATATCCACATTGTCTTTGTTAGGATCTTTATCTGGCAACCCCAAGCTCATCGATTGAGGTTTAGACAACGTCGTGGTAAGCATAAAGAATGTGATTAATAAGAAAGCCAAATCCACCATCGCAGTTAAATCTACTTTTGCGTTCGCTTTTTTAGCTCTTACTTTACCACCTTTTTTGCCTCCACCGTCGTCGGTATTTAATTCAGCCATTTTAGTGTCTTTTTTTTATTAAAAATCTTTTCCTCTTAAACCAGTAACTAAACTAAAGCTATTGATTTTTTGCTCTTGTAAAATATCCATTACTTTTTTAATAGCTGGATACTCTTCTTTTGCATCACCTTTAATAGCGACCTGCAATTCTTTATCATTTACTTCTATATTTGCAATACGCGCATTATAGATCCATTCTTTCAACTGATTATCCAATGAGTCTGTAGGTATCCCAGGTTGCCCTGCTTTACTTCTATCAGATGCTTTCATTTCAATAATTTGTTGAAGATTAAGAATTGGCACACCAAAATCATCCATCCTTGAGAAAGTATTTTTGTCAGCATCAGAAAAAGTAACACCGTACTTTTCCGCCATTAACTCTAAAGTTCTCATTCGAACTTCTTTTCCTTTCAAATCAAAGAACACCTTTCCTTTACCTACAGTTAATGTAGCTAAATCAGTTTCAGGCAATTTAGTCTGAACTGTTGAAGAAGGAGTATCTACAGGCAATGCCTCAGGAATTTTAGCTGTCGAAGTCATTACAAAGAAGGTAAGCAAAAGGAATGCGACATCACACATCGCGGTCATATCAGTAGACCCCGGATTTTTCTTTATTATTATTTTAGCCATTCTTTTTGTTTTTTATTTGATATAAATATCAACATATTATTGCTTCAAACTTCCTCTGAATCTTCTGTAAGTATTTACAATTGAAACAGCAGCCTCATCAATTGAATACGTTAAATCATCAATTTTTGAAGTAAAGAAATTGTAAGAGATAATCGCTACAGCTGAAGTACCAATACCAGTTGCAGTATTAATAAGTGCTTCAGAAATACCATTTGCCAATGCTGCTTGATCAGGAGTTCCTGCAGCTGCTAACGCACCAAACGCTTTAATCATACCCGATACAGTTCCTAACAATCCAATAAGAGTACCTAAAGAAACTAATGACGAAATAATTGTCATGTTTTTTTGTAACATTGGCATTTCAAGAGATGTAGCTTCTTCGATTTCTTTGTGAATAGTCTCTGCTGCTTCTTCACTATTAAATCCTTCTTTCTTAACTGCTTGGTATTTCACTAGTGCTGATTTAATTGCATTTGCAACAGAACCTTGTTGTTTATCACAAGAAACAATCGCTTCATCAATTTCACCTTGTTTGATACTAGCTTGTATCTTTGTCATGAAAGTATCTAATTTAGTTTTACCAGCTGCTTTAGAAATAACAACATATCTTTCGATAGAAAAAACAAGAACCATTAATAACATTCCTAATAATATTGGCACAATTACACCTCCATGATATACTTGTCCTAAAAGATTCAATGGATGCCCTAATTCAGGATTTCCTCCTTCAAAATTCGAAGGATTACCCATGATAAATTTCCAGATCATAATACCAACACCAATACATGCAACAATAATAAGCCCTGAAACCATTCCTCCACCGTTTGAAGTGCTTTCTTTTTTAACGTTTGCCATTTTTTCTAATTTTAATAGTTTTAAATAATTTATTTTAGTTGTAATAAACTTGTAGTTCCGCAAATTTATATGTTTAGTTCAAATAAAAAAACTTTTTTTAATTTTATTCGAATTTAATTTATTTAAAAAAAAACCAGGATTTTTAAATCTATGATTTTTAATCAACATCGTTAAACAAATTTAATGTTTTTTGAAATATAAACTATCATTTTGTGAAATATTAAAACAATCTTTCAACAAACACAATTCAATCTGTCAAAATAAATTTTTCCACTATTAACAATAAAAAGGGAATAAAATTACAGTAAAAATCGAAATTATGTCATTTCAAATAATAATAATAATATCTTGCATGTAAAATCAACACGATCAATGTTATGAACAGAAAAAAAGATTTTATAAAGCATATTACTGAGGGGTACACTGCCAAGGGTGAAAGTATTATTCTTGGAGGAGCTGTACTTGATGGCGACGCCTTGCCGGACGCGCATGTAAAAATCCCATTAAAAACCCTCAATAGACATGGATTAATCGCCGGTGCTACTGGAACAGGTAAAACCAAAACCATTCAAGTTTTATCAGAACAATTGTCATCATTTGGAATTCCTGTATTAATGATGGATATCAAAGGCGATTTTAGTGGGATAGCCAAAGAAGGAGAAGAAAAACCATTTATTACCGAACGGCATGCCAAAATAAACATACCATATTATACCGCTAAATTCCCAGTCGAGCTATTAACGCTATCCGAACAAAACGGAGTACGACTGCGCGCGACTGTTTCAGAGTTTGGGCCAGTGTTATTTTCACGAATATTAGGTTTGAATGATACGCAGTCTGGTGTAATGTCAGTAATATTTAAATATTGTGATGATAACAAAATGCCTTTATTAGATCTTAAAGACATCAAAAAAGTCATCAATTACATAACTGAAGAAGGAAAAGATGAAATCACAGAAAACTACGGTAAAATTTCTACTTCGACTACGGGAATCATTCTTAGAAAGATAATCGAACTAGAGCAGCAAGGCGCTGAGCTTTTTTTTGGCGAAATGTCTTTTGATATCGACGATTTAATGCGAATTGACGAAAACGGAAAAGGCTATATTAATATTATTAGGCTAACGGATATTCAAGATAAACCAAAATTATTTTCGACTTTCATGTTGAGTCTTCTCGCTGAAATATACCAACAAATGCCAGAGAAGGGAGATTCCGAACAACCTGAATTAGTGATTTTTATTGACGAAGCACATCTGATTTTTAACGAAGCCAGCAAAGCGTTATTGGAACAAATAGAGACTATCGTAAAACTAATTCGTTCAAAAGGAATTGGAATTTACTTTGTAACCCAAAACCCAATGGATGTCCCGAGCGGTGTATTAGCGCAATTAGGTCTGAAAATACAACATGCTTTGAGAGCATTTACGGCTAAAGACAGACAATCAATAAAACTAACAGCGGACAACTATCCTACTTCTGATTATTACAACACCAGTGAAGTATTGACCAGTTTAGGAATTGGCGAAGCACTTGTCACCGCTTTAAATGAAAAAGGAATCCCTACTCCCCTTGTAGCTACCATGATGCGGGCACCGATGAGCCGAATGGATGTTTTAATCGAGAGTGAAATTCAGTATATCAACAACAAATCAAAATTAGTAAAAAAATACAGCGAACTTATTGATCGTGAAAGCGCGTATGAGATGCTTAACAAAAAAATTGCCGTTATAGATACGGAAGTCGCTAAAGAAGAAAAAGAGAAAGAAGAGGCTAAAGCAGCAACCAAATCTAAGCAAAGGCAAGGGCAAAGCACCACAGATGCTGTAGGTAAATCCGTCTTAAAGGTTTTGACTAGTGCCACATTTATAAGAGGAGCATTGGGGATTTTATCAAAATTGATGAAAAAATAACGCAATAAATTATAAAGAATATTTTAGTCATCCCCAATTACCCCTGTCACTTATACTCAGTTCTAATTAAGAGACCAAGTAGAAAACGGAAATATTGGAGACCAAAAAGCGACGTATCAAAAGAGTCTCCTAGAAAAGAAGACCTACATAAAGGCATTTTTCATCCTGTTTAAAAACAACAAAACCCGGAATCACATTTGAGAGTATTATTTAACTAAAAACATACAATGAAAAAGTATTTTGTCCAAAGCGCTCCATTCATAGTCCCAACAACTGATGAAAAATTGATTGAAGAACACCATGGCTTAGCCACAACTAACAATCCCGAAATATCAATTGCTCATATGATTGCACCCCCTAAATGGAGCGAACCATTTCAAACTCCAGAGTTTGAAGAATACACGTACATGGAGAATTCAATAACCTAACGCAACAAATGATAAATTTTATCTTTGTTGAATTATGAAAAAAACGTACAAGCGAAT
>NZ_JBZXDY010000049.1:0-5810 GCF_058725285.1 Flavobacterium sp. DW-iso2
AACTCCCTACATAAATACACATAAATTTGCCTGTTAAATTTTACATTTTTTCTTGTTTTTTATCATAGAATGCGCTATCGGGTTATTCCTGAAAAATTCAATTTCATCGATTTTATCTTTGAATTTGTATTTTAGGCAATATGTTTTTAGTTTTTCTAAAATGGATATCGAAATCTTTATGGCCTCCTCCGCATATTGGACGGGCTCTTTCATTTCTGGATGTATTTTGTCTAACTGATGTTCTAATTCGGATAAGAGGGATTGTGAAAACAATTTCATTTTAGATTATTAAGGTTTGTCAATTGTACTGATTTGATTATTAGATACTTTGACAAATCTATTGGTCTGATATCAAGGGTACAAATAGTCCTGTATTCAATTCCCGAATTGAATAGTGAAATTCCCGAATTGCATAGTGGAAATTTGAGTGAAATGGTAGCCAAATCCATTGACTTTCCTTTAAGTTTAATACAGAAAATGTATCTTAATAGTTAAAGCAATAGAATTTTTTCTAAAACCTGTTTTTACAATCTAAAAAGATAATTTTAAGACTATTGATTTTTTAATGATAAATTCATCCCGGAAAATAAATCTGTCTTAAAACACTAAGAAAAAGGTGTTTATATTGAACGTAAAACATTTTGTGATTGCACAACAGTTACCTTTGATAGCGGGCACTGATTGAAAATCAACGCTAGCGATTGTTTGTAAATCAGCGGTCGGATCTATGCTAATTGTTTTAAGTAGTTTTAAAATAAACTGTAGTCACGGAATGCGATTTCGTCATTGCCAATCAGTTTGTAAATTTCTATATTTAAGCTATCTTTATCAATGATAATACTAGTTTTTTTTAAGAAATTTAATCAATAAATGGAAGAATTTGAAGAAAATTATGCTAAAGTTACAGAGACTTTGCTTGATTATGGATGGATACTTACTCCCTTTATACTTAATCGAGATTTTAAAAAAATCCAACGATTGGTCTCAACAATAAACAGATCTACCTCTCTAACAGATGCTGAACGTGAAACATTTCAAAAAGAAATAAATATCCTTCTAACTGATATTATTTTTAATCCATTGTTTCGGGCATTTTTTGTTTATAGGGCAAAGGAGGTTAAGTATATTAAAGATTTTTCACACCATATAGAAAGAGGACTACTTCATTATTATAACAATGATTATTTTTCTACGGTTTTATGTTTGTTACCAGCTATAGAGGGGGCACTCTTGGCTTATTATGGATGGGAATATGGAACAATAAGAAAGCCATCAATTACTAAATTAATTCAAGAAATAGAAAAATGTAGGGTTCGCACTTATGACACTGTAAAGTATAAAATGTATTCTAAATGTATTTCTCTTTTTTTACAAAAATGGATATTCTCAGATACAAGTACTGCTGATACCTCTTTTTCTTATTTGAATCGACATTATGTTTTACATGGAATGGGGAAAAATAATTATTATTCGATAGCTGATGCCCACAGACTGATTATGTTTTTTGATTTATTCATTGAATTTCTTTCACTTGAGCAAAAGATAAGATATAGTTTTATACCTGACCCAGGAGTTAATATTTCAATTGACAGTAGGAGTGGCTATTATTTTAAGTTGCTTACCACCAATATAAAGAGAGAAGAAGTTATGAGAACGGAATATGAGTTAATGAAGCAAAACATAAACTATTATGTTGAAAAAGATATTCCTAACTTCCAAGAAATGGTTATTCGTTCAGCTAAAGAACATACAGCATTTATGAATGAAATGGAATCTAAGTTTGGGAAGATAAAAAAGCAAAAGCAATCTATTTGCAAAAGAATCAAGCACTATTTTGCCAAAAGGTAACGGCAAAATGTAAATATCTGATGTTTACGTTTCTCATTTACAGTTATGGAATACAGTTATGCCGTCAGGCATCGATAACTGGCAATAGTTCGAGGTCGGGAGACATAGAAGAGTAAGTTAAATATGGTAAAACTTCTTAAAAATGAAGATAAGAGCAACTAAATATTGAGAAGTCTATTTTTTTATTACTTTTGTTTTATGGCAACAGCTGAACAAATAAAATCCTTACTTCAATCTCATTACAAGAACGATAATGATCGATTTACCTCCATAGCCCTTCAAGTGGCTGCACATGAAGCTAGGCAGGGCCATATGTCTATAGCTAAAGATATTAAAGCCTTAGTTGATCGTTCAAAAACTGATGGATTTAAAGTTATTAAAATCAATCCCGATTTAAGTGATTTAGTTCTTGTTTATTATCCTGAAAACAAGTTAAGTGAATTAATACTTTCCAACGAAGTTAATAATAAGCTTCACAGAATCATTAAAGAATACAAACAACGCGATAAAATACTGAAATTTGGTCTACAGAATCGTAGAAAAGTTCTTTTATCTGGATTACCTGGTACCGGCAAAACGGCTACAGCTTCTGCTATTTCAGGAGAATTAAAACTGCCTTTGTATGTCATTATGATGGATAAACTAATGACTAAATATATGGGTGAAACAGCTTCCAAACTTCGTCAGATTTTCGATATGATGATTTCAAATCGAGGTGTTTATCTGTTTGATGAATTTGACGCTATAGGTGCCGAAAGGGGAAGGGATAATGAAGTGGGTGAAATGCGTAGGGTTTTAAATTCTTTTTTGCAATTTATTGAACAGGATAGTTCTGAGAGCATTATTTTCGGAGCAACAAATAATATAAAAATTCTTGATTCAGCACTTTTCAGACGTTTCGATGATATTATAAATTATACGTTACCCACCAAAAATGATATTGAAGAATTAATAAAATTAAAACTGAATAAATATTTAGGGAATTTCTCATTAGATACTACAATTTCGGCCGCTTCGGGGTTAAGTCATGCGGAAATAACAAACGCTTGTTATGATGCGCTCAAAGAAATAATATTGACTGATAAAAATACTGTAACGCAAAAAATATTAATTCAGATGGTAAAAGATAGAAAAATTCACCACATGCTGTAATTACTATTTATGAGCAATGACTTCAAGCCCCATTTATTCCTTAAAAAGGTTCACACTACTCAAAATTTTACTACCACTCAAAAGGGAGGTCCCTCTACTATAATTTTCCCTCAACGTGACAGAGTTCAACATGGCGAATTTTTATTATCTGCTTTAACAGATATCTGGGAATTTCATAATAAAGAGATTACAGAAAGGAAAGAAATAGGGTTACCTGTAAAAAATGGAGAATATATTAGTTTCACAAGTGCGGTAAATGATAATTTGCAATTGAGCTCTTTGGATGCTAATGGCGCAAAATTATTAAATGTTAAATCTGACAAAGAAACGCAACAGCAAATTGCAACAGTTTTTATTCCAGAAAATAAAAAAGAAGGGCTTTTAAAAAAGGTTGAAGAATATCTATCTCAAAATGCTATATACAAGGGCGTAGATCAACAGAAACCTAAAAACCAGCCATTAGTTGATACAATTGAAAATATCTCCGTTTCTACAATTGAAAATATTTGGAGCAGTCCTATTGAATTTTTACCGCGGGAACATCAAATATGGTGTGAATTATGGTTAGACACAGAGGTTGCTAATCCTGATCATTATCTTCAACAGCTTAAAAGTATTTGTACAATATTTGATATTGAATTAATTGAAAATTATATCAGTTTCCCACAAAGAATAATTGCTGTTGTGAGGGCAAACTACGCACAATTGTCCGAATTAATTAGATCTTTTCCTTTAATAGCAGAAATTAGAAAAACTGAAGAACTAAATAGTTTTTGGCTTAGTCAAATTACAGTTGAACGTGAAGATTGGATTCAGGATGCGCTAAGCAAAATCAATTTCACTGCAACTAATAATTATGTAACTATTTTAGATACCGGTATTAACAATGGGCATTTATTAATAAGTCCGCTTTTGTCCGACTCCAATAGATTAACAGTTGACTCTGCTTGGGGTATCAATGATATGAGTGGTCATGGAACTAGAATGGCAGGCGTAGTAGCATATGGAAATCTGAATAGTATATTGGAAAATAATGGTAAAACCAACATCAATCACCTGTTAGAATCTGTAAAAATTTTACCGCAAAACGGAAATCAGCCCCATCAATATCCATTTATAACATTAGACGCTGTTAATACTGCTGTGATTAACAATCCTGATTTTAAAAGAATATATTGTTTGGCAGTAACAAGTGAATTCCAAAATGATTTTGGCAAACCTTCAACGTGGTCAGCTGTAATTGATAGTATAATATTTGGAGCAGATGAAAATGACAAAAAACTATTTGTTATAAGTATAGGTAATGTTCGCGATGAAGAAGATTGGAAAAACTATCCAAACAGTAATTTGGATTTAGCGGTGGAAAGCCCAGCTCAATCTTGGAATGCAATAAGCGTAGGTGCATATACTTTAAAAACATTGGCTGATAGGCAAACTGTAGCCAATCATGCCGAATTATCGCCTTTCAGTCGTACTTCAAGTTCTTGGGAAAATTCTTGGCCAATAAAACCTGATGTCGTATTTGAGGGTGGAAATCTTGAAAGTTTAAACAATGGAGACGTATCTCAGGAAGATGATTTAGAAATATTGACAACATCTAATATCTCAATTACAAATAATTTTTCAACTATAAATGCCACAAGTGCTGCAACGGCTACAGCATCACATTTTTTAGCAAAACTTCGAGATATTTATCCTGAAGCTTGGCCTGAGACACTAAGAGGTTTAATGATACACTCGGCTAGTTGGACGGAAGAAATGTTTAATCAATTTGGATATGACATTGCCAAAAAAAGTTCCGAGGCTTTAAGGCTTCTTAGAATTTACGGTTATGGTGTTCCAAATTTGGAAAAAGCAATTCAATGTAAGTCTAATTACTTAACATTCATTTCAGAGCAATCAATACAGCCCTATGTATTAGATGGAGGTTCTATAAAAACTAAAGACATCCATTATTATGAATTTCCTTGGCCAAAGGAAGTATTGCAAAATTTAGGAGCAGCAAACACAACATTAAGAGTTACCCTTTCTTATTTTATAGAGCCAAACCCTGGAGACAAAGGGTATTCTACAAAATATTCTTATCAGTCAACAGCATTAAAATTTTTATTGATTAATCCGGGAGAAGATTTTGATAATTTTAAATTGAGAACCAATAGGATAAATCAGGATGATTTAAAGCAATTGCTTGGTGTACCTAAACTAGATTCAACTGACATTGAAAGAGAGACTGGGAATGATAGATGGTCATTAGGTGCGGATAATGTTTTTAAGGGGTCTATACACAGCAATTATTGGAAAGGGACAGCAGCTGAAATTGCAAGTTGTAATATTTTAGCTATTTATCCAGTGGCCTCAGGTTGGTGGAAACAACTTAAGAAACAAAATAAGGCTAATAGTAAATTAAAATATTCTTTAACTGTCTCCATCGAGACACCTGAAAATACAACCGATATTTATACTACTATTGCAAATAAATTAATTGTAGAGAACCTTATTAAAGTATAGCTTTTATTCAAAAGCAATCAATTTTAATATTTTATAAAAGTTTAGGTTTATCTTTCGATTTCTACTTTTTCAACTATCGTTTTTAAACCAGTCCTTTTGATGATGATAGCTTTTACATGCGATGAAATTATCTACAATTTTAACTAATACTGCTATATGGATCTAATACCAGTGCATTGGTATTATAGACTTGATCAAACCTATAATTTTATATTGGTTACATCATGTTTTGACCCCTATAAAACAAGAGTACTATTTTAAATTTCGATTTTTAATTAAGCGGTTAATTTTTTCATTTCTAT
>NZ_JBZXDY010000050.1:0-5607 GCF_058725285.1 Flavobacterium sp. DW-iso2
TGCAAGGCTTGAGCTTAAAATGATACATTTTTAGCTACTTTAAATCTTGTTTTTTATCAGTGTATTTTTTCGAGGCTAACGACCAAAATGTTGTACAACGGTTCCTGGCTTAGCTTGGTGGGGAACTTTTAAGCAGATTATTTTTGGCTATACGAATATATGAAAATAAACGGTAATTCCAGTAAATTCCCCATCATGCTAAACCAGTGTTACAATATGTTTTTATCTATACAATCTTTCTCGCTATTCAATTTTTTACCTAATTTTTTTTGGCTGCAAACTGCATCATTTTAATTTTTGCAAATTACTTTCTGCTTAGTGATTTCGCCATTTTACTTTTGGCTGCAAACTGCATCATTTTAATTTATGCAAATTACTTTCTGCTTAGTGATTTCGCCATTTTACTTTTAGCTGCAAACTGTATCATTTTAATTTTTGCAAATTACTTTTTGCTTAGTGATTTCGCCATTTTACTTTTGGATACAAACTGCATCATTTTAATTGAAGCAAATTACTTTCTGATATTCGATTTCACGAAAATAGATTTCAACGCTAACATATTCAAATCGAGCTTTATAAACGACAACTTTTCAGCTTTCCGATTATTTTCTGAGTAGGAGATAAGCTAATATTTATTCATCCAGAATTTTTGGGCGCAAAATTTGGCGGAAATATATTGTAACGTGTCGCGGCTTGCAGAAGTGGCGAACTTCGTAACCGATTATTTTCGGCTAATATAAAATTTCCTACGAAAGATACACGTGAATTTACCACATATTTCGCCATTTTTGCAAACCGCTGTTAGCTGTAGTTATTTTATTTTAAATTTTACTTCTTTTCTAGGAATCTCTATTATTCCGCAAGCTTTAAAAGCATGAGGAAATAAATTAAAATAATATATTGTAAAAAAATCATCATTAAAAGAAAAATCTAGTTGACTAGAATATTGATATGTTGAATATTCTAGTAAAATTGATTTGCACTCATTTTCACCATATTTGTCAATCATAATTTCTAAAAAATTTTCTAAATTACTATAATCACTATAATCTAGAATATCATAGAGAGAAATTTTTCTTTCTGGTTTAAATGCAAAGTTTAATGTATATATATAATGATTTGGATGCACACCTCCGAAATAATCACTTCTATTTATTAAAAGGCTTAAAAATTTATCATTATTAGTTTGTATATCATAACTTACATCTAAGTAGAATTCCATTTGACTGCTTCTATTAATTGAATAGTTTTCATCTTCTGAAACATAAACTCTAATGTCATTTACTATAGAATAACCTAATTGCTGGACAAAAGCGTTTATAAATTGAGAGTTAAAAATAGTGTTTTCATTAAAAAATGGGATTTCAAAACTACTATCGATTTTTACTTTTTCATTAATCTCTAAAGGTATTTTCAACGCATTTATGGCTGTTTGTTCCTCTTGTTTTTTTAAACGGAAAAAAAATGCGCCTCCTTTATCTCCGGAATTTACCAACGACCCGAAAGTTGGTGTTTGTTTTTTTTGTGTACTAAAATCTAATATCAGATTTTCTGATAAACGATTAAAGGACAGATTGTCTAATGTGTTTTCTTTAAATATATTTTGTAGAGTGATATTAAAAAGACTGTTTACTCCAATTTCTCCATCACCTACTTTTTCAATTCCACCAGAAGTTAAAGCTTGTCTTGAGACTTTCCCTTCAAATGCTTCAACACCGCCGCCGCGGTCAAGTTCAAATATCGCTCCTGAAAAGCAACTATCTGAAATTAAAGCTATATGATTTGCTTCTGACGCTTTAAAAAAGTTTAATAAATCACTAACATTAAACCATGTTGTGACATTATTTTTGTCTGAATCCGAGCATAACCAATATGATGTTCCTAATTTGGGATTAAATTCACCGTGTCCAGCGTATATGATTAATATATTATCATCTTCTAAAGCGTTTATTAATTCATTATAAACTTCATTATATAAAAACGAAAAGGTTGTTTGTTCAGGTTTTGTATATAATTCAATAAAATCAAAATCATATTTTTTTGATAATATATCAATCAATGAATTAATATCGTTAATGCAATTGTTTAAATTATTAATTCTTGAGTCGTTGTATTCATTAATAGCAATAGCAATTATTTTATTCATTTATTCGGATTTTTTGGTATAATTACAGCTAACGGAAAGCGGCTTTGCAATGGTGGGGACTTTGTAGCAGATTACTTTCTGTTTAACGAATATATTAATAAAAACGACAATTCCACTAAAACCCCACTATTGCAAAACCGTTGTTATGCCTTCGGTTTTTCGCCCCAATTTTTTTTTCGGTTACAATTTTCGGTTTAGTTTCCGCACCGTTTAAGTCGGGAACAATTTTAAAATTATAAATTATGTTAGTTAAACAAAAAAGACAAGAATCATTATTAGAAGTAGGTTTTGAAGAATTAAAAGGTAAAATCTCACTAAAAAAATCTTTTAAAAATGGAGTTCCAATCACAAGCCTTTCAATTAATCTAAAAAATATATTTTTGGAAGATGTTGATTTTATAATTTCTGAATTATCAAAACACAAAGAATTTTTAAGTTTAGAATCTAATAAATCAATTGAATATTTAAGAAGTTAAACTCTATATTCATTTAAAAAATTCAGGAAAAGTTGTGTGTTTTTAACCAAACTATTTTTTAATGGTTCATTGGAAAAAGAAAATTTTTGTCTAAAATTATCTAATCTTTCACTAAACAATGTTCCATTATCAAACTCTGATAACATTAATTTAATTTGAAACTTAATTTCATATAATTCACTTTGTTGGTTTTCATATTCTGAATTGCTTATGTCATCACTTTCTCCGTATATGTCTTTACTTGTATTACCTAATTGGTATTCAACTAATTCAATTGAGTTTAGTTTTTCTATAAATGATTCTGATTTTTCAATAAAAAAATTAATTGGCTTCATGTTTTATTTTTAATTAATGTTTAAGTCTTAGGTTTCGGCTCTACCAAACTGAGGCATAACGTTTCCTGGCTTAGCTTGTTGGGGAACTTTTAAGCAGATTGTTTTTGGCTACACGAATATATGAAAAAATACGGTAGTTCCACTAAATTCCCCATCATGCTAAACCAGTGTTGTAATATGTTTTTATCAGCACAAAGATTTCTCGTTATTCTATTTTTCGCCACAATACTTTTCGCCACAAACTGCATCATTTTCATTAATGCAAATTACTTTCTGCTTAATGATTTCGCCACAATATTTTTCGACGCAAACTGCATCGCATTAATTGAAGCAAATTATTTTCTGCTTAACGATTTTACCAGAATTTATTTCGGCGCAAACTGCATCACTTTAATTTATCCAAATTACTTTCTGCTTAACGATTTCGCCAGAATCTATTTCACAGAAAACTTCTCAAATGTTCTTGGATAAACGACAACTTTTTGGATTGCAGATTATTTTCTTAGTAGGAGAGAAGTAAGGAATTTTTCACCGCAAAATTCAGCGCTGAAATATATTACAACGTGTCGCGGCTTGCAGAAGTGGCGAACTTCGTAACCGAATATTTTCGGCTAAGATAAAATTTCTTGCGAAAGATAAACGTGATTTTACCACATATTTCGCCATTTTTGCAAACCGCTGTTAGTAACAGTATGTATTATTTATAAAGGTTTGATCCAGTTAATGATTTCATTAAGTGCTGTTTTGTCAATTTCATATAATGAATCATATTCTTCTGTTTTTCGCCAATCATCATTACCATTTCTTAAAAAGTGATTTAATCCATTAATTGTTTTTACCTCAATGTTTTTTTTGTTTAAGGTTAAAAATAGATTTGAGGTTTTTACACTATTAAAAAAACTATCATTTGTTCCTGAAATAAATAAAATTGGAATATTAGATTGTTGAAATAATTCCTCACTACTTATTTTACTTTTATTTTTTGCCTTATATTGTTTATGTTTAAAATTTGAATATTTTTCAATTGGAGTTGACATTAATACAAAAAAGTCTATATTTAACTTTCGCTGATACACATTTACAGTAGCAATTCCACCTAAGCTATGTCCAATTATTCCAATTTTTTTTTGGGATAAAGTGTCAATTTTTCGAATATTTTCAAAAGCATAATATAAATCTTCAATAATTTGATCTACACTAAAATTTGCTATTCCTTCTGATTTACCAACACCTCGATCATCATAACGATAAACAGCAATTCCGCTTTTTAATAATTCTTCTGCTATAATATAATGAGAATTTCGAGTGTCTTTTCCACTGCCTGGCGTAATTATTACAATTTTTGAATACTCCGTTTTTGGAAATATTAAAGTTCCACCAAGCATTATATTTTCTTTTGGATCATTAAAATTAATGTCTTTGTAATTATATTTTTCTAAATTTTTAATTTTTTTTCCAAAATCAAAATATTTTTGACCAATTGATTTAATTGAAATAAGTATAATTATAAGTACGAGGGTTTTTTTCATATTGTTACTAACGTTCCCTGGCTTAGCTTGTTGGGGAACTTTTAAGCAGATTATTTTTGGCTATACGAATATATGAAAAAAAACGGAAATTCCACTAAATTCCCCATCATGCTAAACCAGTGTTGCAATATGTATTTATCACCACAAAGTTTTTTCGTTATTCAATTTTTCGCCGCAATACATTTCGCCGCAAACTGCATCGCTTTCATTGAAGCAAATTACTTTCTGCTTAACGATTTCGCACTAATCTATTTGGACGCAAACTGCATCGTTTACATTGAAGTAAATTACTTTCTGCTTAACGATATCAGAGTAAATTTTTCAGCGCAAAATTTGGCAACAATATGTATTGCAACGTTTTGCAGCTACCCGAAGGGCGGGATTTTTACCACTAAACTTCATTCGGAGAACTGAACTTTCGGCTACCACAAATGTGTCTGCGAAGCACGAAACCCCGCCTTTTGGGTAGGTGCTGTTATAGGGCGTTTTTCTTTCGTCTATAGTTGTCGTCATTTTCAAGTTGGCTGATAAAATGAAATGATTTTTCTGTTCAGTTGTCCAATGTCCTTGTTTTGGTTCATTGTGTTGTAGAAGTCATTGTTAATTGATTTGTCTATGAGTTGTCCGTCCGAAATTTTAAGCAAATACGGAAATCCTTTTCGGTCTTTGATGCTATAAAGTGCTTTTGAAATATAACTTTGGTCGTATTCAGATTTTGGAGTCCTGCCGTCAAGATAGATTACTTTGATGTCTGGAGTAAGTGTCGGTAAAATGTTTTTCTCAATGAAGTCTTTGCTATTTGTCCTGTTGTTATAGCAGAAAAAATTTGTCCCGTCAATTGTCTGTAAATACGCTTTGTATTTTCTATTAAATGCAAGGTTGTCGAAGTAAGACCAAATAATAAATGGAAGTGCCAAAATAATTAGCGGTGCAAACAACAAATAAAGTCCAACCCCAAAAAGGAAAAGTGTCCCAATTGTCAGCCAACTTTTAAAATTTATTTGTCGTGTTACCATTTCGTTTCAGTCGTCTTTTAAAATGCCCTATAACGGAAGGCGGCTTACCTCAGTTGGGGAGTTACATGCAGGATCTTTCTGTCATAACTATTTTGTAAATATAGC
>NZ_JBZXDY010000051.1:0-5094 GCF_058725285.1 Flavobacterium sp. DW-iso2
ACTGAGATAAAGAAAAGTTTTATTGTATTAGAAAGTTTCTCCCCTCTCGATTACTCGAGAGGGAAAAGTGTACATAAGCTTACGGGTTATTAGTACTACTCGACTATGACATTACTGCCTTTACATCTATAGCCTATCAACGTAGTCATCTCCTACGACCCTTAAAAGAAATCTCATCTTGTGGTGGGTTTCGCGCTTATATGCTTTCAGCGCTTATCCCTTCCAAACGTAGCTACTCTGCGGTGCCACTGGCGTGACAACAGATACACTAGAGGTTTGTCCAATTCGGTCCTCTCGTACTAGAATCAGATCCACTCAAATTTCTTGCGCCCACAGTAGATAGAGACCGAACTGTCTCACGACGTTCTGAACCCAGCTCGCGTGCCACTTTAATGGGCGAACAGCCCAACCCTTGGGACCTTCTCCAGCCCCAGGATGTGACGAGCCGACATCGAGGTGCCAAACCCCCCCGTCGATATGAGCTCTTGGGGGAGATCAGCCTGTTATCCCCGGCGTACCTTTTATCCTTTGAGCGATGGCCCTTCCATGCGGAACCACCGGATCACTATGCTCTACTTTCGTACCTGATCGACCTGTATGTCTCTCAGTCAAGCTCCCTTATGCCATTGCACTCTACGCACGGTTACCAAGCGTACTGAGGGAACCTTTAGAAGCCTCCGTTACTCTTTTGGAGGCGACCACCCCAGTCAAACTACCCACCAAGCAATGTCCCCCGCCTTCGCGGGGTTAGGCCTCAGACAAACAAAGGGTTGTATTTCAACAATGACTCCACAACGCCTAGCGACGCCACTTCACAGTCTCCAACCTATCCTACACATCATTTGTCCAAGGTCAATACTAAGCTATAGTAAAGGTGCACAGGGTCTTTTCGTCCCACTGCGGGTAAGCGGCATCTTCACCGCTACTACAATTTCACCGAGCTCATGGCTGAGACAGTGTCCAGATCGTTACACCATTCGTGCAGGTCGGAACTTACCCGACAAGGAATTTCGCTACCTTAGGACCGTTATAGTTACGGCCGCCGTTTACTGGGGCTTCATTTCAATGCTTCTCCGAAGATAACATCTCCACTTAACCTTCCAGCACCGGGCAGGTGTCAGGCCCTATACTTCATCTTACGATTTTGCAGAGCCCTGTGTTTTTGATAAACAGTCGCCTGGACCTCTTCACTGCGGCCTCGTCATCACTGACGAGGCGACCCTTCTCCCGAAGTTACGGGTCTATTTTGCCTAATTCCTTAGCCATGAATCTCTCGAGCACCTTAGAATTCTCATCTCGACTACCTGTGTCGGTTTGCGGTACGGGTACTATTAACCTGAAGTTTAGAGGTTTTTCTTGGAAGCCCTTAGGTGCACTATCTCTTCAACCGAAGTCTCCGAGTACTATCGTATTTCCCCAAGCCGCGTGGATTTGCCTGCGCAGCTTATAGGTAGGTACTTCAACGAACTATTCCGTCAGTTCGCGGCACTTTCATCACTCCGTCACCCCATCACAGTTAACAGTAGTACGGGAATATTAACCCGTTGTCCATCGACTGTCCCTTTCGGGTTCGCCTTAGGTCCCGACTAACCCACAGCTGATTAGCATAGCTGTGGAAACCTTAGTCTTTCGGTGTGCGGGTTTCTCGCCCGCATTATCGTTACTTATGCCTACATTTTCTTTTCTAACCGGTCCAGCAGGCCTTACGACTCACCTTCTACCCTGTTAGAATGCTCCCCTACCACTCCATAAATAAATATGAAATCCATAGCTTCGGTAATATACTTATGCCCGATTATTATCCATGCTCGTCCGCTCGACTAGTGAGCTGTTACGCACTCTTTAAATGAATGGCTGCTTCCAAGCCAACATCCTAGCTGTCTATGCAGACAAACCTCGTTCTTTCAACTTAGTATATATTTGGGGACCTTAGCTGATGGTCTGGGTTCTTTCCCTCTCGGACTTGGACCTTAGCACCCAAGCCCTCACTGTTAGTGAACATTATATAGCATTCGGAGTTTGTCAGGAATTGGTAGGCGGTGAAGCCCCCGCATCCAATCAGTAGCTCTACCTCTATATAACTTTATAACTAACGCTGCACCTAAATGCATTTCGGGGAGTACGAGCTATTTCCGAGTTTGATTGGCCTTTCACCCCTACCCACAGATCATCCCAAGACTTTTCAACGTCAACGGGTTCGGTCCTCCACTATGTGTTACCACAGCTTCAACCTGTCCATGGGTAGATCACACGGTTTCGCGTCTAACACTACTGACTAAAGCGCCCTATTCAGACTCGCTTTCGCTACGGATCCGTGGCTGAACCACTTATCCTTGCCAGCAACGTTAACTCGTAGGCTCATTATGCAAAAGGCACGCCGTCACCCCACTAAAGGGCTCCGACCGCTTGTAAGCGTATGGTTTCAGGATCTATTTCACTCCGTTATTCACGGTTCTTTTCACCTTTCCCTCACGGTACTGGTTCACTATCGGTCTCTCAGGAGTATTTAGCCTTAGCGGATGGTCCCGCCAAATTCAGACAGGATTTCTCGTGTCCCGCCCTACTCAGGATACCACTATCAATTATATCACTTACCTATACAGGACTATCACCCTCTTTGGTTCTACTTTCCAGTAGATTCTAGTTCGTTTTACATTGAATGTCGTGGTCCTACAACCCCAACAATGCCGTAACATCATTGGTTTGGGCTAATCCGCGTTCGCTCGCCACTACTTACGGAATCACTTTTGTTTTCTTCTCCTCCGCCTACTTAGATGTTTCAGTTCAGCGGGTTTGCCCACCCGTAGGTGTACTATGTCTTCAACATAGTGGGTTGCCCCATTCAGGTATCTACGGATCAATCGGTGTGTGCCCGTCCCCGTAGCTTTTCGCAGCTTATCACGCCTTTCATCGCCTCTGAGAGCCAAGGCATCCCCCATACGCCCTTATTTTGCTTATTGTACCAATCTTAAATTTAATTAAGACCGTTCTTTCTACTTGTCTAATGATAAACAAGTAAAATGCTTTCTACTTTTTATATTTTTTCTTATCTCAATATGTCAATGAACTTTTTTGTTGAATCTAATTCAACAATCGTGGAGAATAACGGAGTCGAACCGTTGACCTCCTGCGTGCAAGGCAGGCGCTCTAGCCAGCTGAGCTAATCCCCCTTATTTTAGTATGCAGTTAACAGTTTTTAGTTAACAGTCCTAAACGGTTCGTCACTAATTAGTGCAACTCAACTTCTAAAATTTCCTTTAAGTATAAATAGTTGTCTCGGACAGACTCGAACTGTCGACCCCTACATTATCAGTGTAGTACTCTAACCAGCTGAGCTACGAGACAAGGTGATTTCTGATCTATGATTAACGATTTCTGATCTCAGATTTAAAATCCGCAATCAACAATCAGCATTCAATAATCGTAAATCTTTATCTTTTACTTAAATTGTATTATTTGAACTAACAGCAAGAGTAATATTATCTTAATCTTTGTTTCCACTTTCTCTTTTCGTCTTTTTCCCTAACGTGCTTATAAATAAGCTAACAATAAGGCTCTAGAAAGGAGGTGTTCCAGCCGCACCTTCCGGTACGGCTACCTTGTTACGACTTAGCCCTAGTTACCAGTTTTACCCTAGGCAGCTCCTTGCGGTCACCGACTTCAGGCACCCCCAGCTTCCATGGCTTGACGGGCGGTGTGTACAAGGCCCGGGAACGTATTCACCGGATCATGGCTGATATCCGATTACTAGCGATTCCAGCTTCACGGAGTCGAGTTGCAGACTCCGATCCGAACTGTGACCGGTTTTGTAGATTCGCTCCTGGTCGCCCAGTGGCTGCTCTCTGTACCGGCCATTGTAGCACGTGTGTAGCCCAAGGCGTAAGGGCCGTGATGATTTGACGTCATCCCCACCTTCCTCACAGTTTGCACTGGCAGTCTCGTTAGAGTTCCCGACATGACTCGCTGGCAACTAACAACAGGGGTTGCGCTCGTTATAGGACTTAACCTGACACCTCACGGCACGAGCTGACGACAACCATGCAGCACCTTGTAATTTGTCTTGCGAAAATTCTGTTTCCAAAACGGTCAAACTACATTTAAGCCTTGGTAAGGTTCCTCGCGTATCATCGAATTAAACCACATGCTCCACCGCTTGTGCGGGCCCCCGTCAATTCCTTTGAGTTTCAAACTTGCGTTCGTACTCCCCAGGTGGGATACTTATCACTTTCGCTTAGCCACTGAAATTGCTCCCAACAGCTAGTATCCATCGTTTACGGCGTGGACTACCAGGGTATCTAATCCTGTTCGCTACCCACGCTTTCGTCCATCAGCGTCAATATATTAGTAGTAACCTGCCTTCGCAATTGGTATTCCATGTAATCTCTAAGCATTTCACCGCTACACTACATATTCTAGTTACTTCCTAATAATTCAAGTCAGACAGTATCAATGGCCGTTCCACCGTTGAGCGATGGGCTTTCACCACTGACTTATCTGACCGCCTACGGACCCTTTAAACCCAATGATTCCGGATAACGCTTGGATCCTCCGTATTACCGCGGCTGCTGGCACGGAGTTAGCCGATCCTTATTCTTACAGTACCGTCAAGTCTCTACACGTAGAGGTGTTTCTTCCTGTATAAAAGCAGTTTACAATCCATAGGACCGTCATCCTGCACGCGGCATGGCTGGATCAGGCTTGCGCCCATTGTCCAATATTCCTCACTGCTGCCTCCCGTAGGAGTCTGGTCCGTGTCTCAGTACCAGTGTGGGGGATCTCCCTCTCAGGACCCCTACCCATCGTTGCCTTGGTATGCCGTTACCATACCAACTAGCTAATGGGACGCATGCTCATCTTTCACCGATAAATCTTTAATATCATGTTGATGCCAACTCGATATACTATAAGGTATTAATCCAAATTTCTCTGGGCTATCCCTTTGTGAAAGGTAGATTGCATACGCGTTACGCACCCGTGCGCCGGTCTCAAGTTAGCAAGCTAACTCTACCCCTCGACTTGCATGTGTTAAGCCTGCCGCTAGCGTTCATCCTGAGCCAGGATCAAACTCTTCATCGTATATTATGCGAATCAAAT
>NZ_JBZXDY010000052.1:0-4577 GCF_058725285.1 Flavobacterium sp. DW-iso2
ATCCTGCTCAAGTGGTGGCGGTGATAGCGGCGGTGACAATTATGGATACCCTCCTCATGTTGGTGGTGGTGGTGGATTAGATCTTTCATTCGATACCATCGAAGAACAAATTGACGACGCAGAGCTTACTGGAAAAGCAAAATGTCTCAATGCTTTATTAGACAAAAATGGTGATTCTTTTATACAGAATCTATTGGCCAATTTTGAAGGTGAATCAGAATTTGATATTAAAATTGTTTCAAAAAACAAAATAACTGTATTAGATAAAGATGGAAATATTAAAGAACTTAATGGAGCGACCTCATATATCGAAAACATAGGAAGTACTTTAATAACAATTGAAATCAGCACTTCTAGAACAGATCTACATGCTGCTCTAGAAGGAGCAAGAACCATAATGCATGAATACATACATGCAGATATTATTAGAAAACTAAATACAGTAAACGGTCCAAATCAAGAAAGATTAGACTTTAAAACAGCGTATGAAGAATATGGAAATGCTCATGGAACTATGGCAGAATTATACCTCAATAGTATGAAAGAAGCTTTAAAAGCATTTCATAAAAATGTGCTTACAGATGATTATAATAAATACACTAATTACTATGGCGCAACGCCTACTGATGCTTTTTATGAGGCTATGGCTTGGAGCGGACTTAGAGACAACAATGTTAAAGCCTGGGTAGGTTTACCTGCAGAAAAAAAAGCTGCTATAGAAGCACTCGCTAATAGAGTTCCTAATTTAAGTAAAACAGTACCTTGCCCTACCTCCTCCAACTAAATAGTAAAAAAAATCCAAACTAGGTATTGAAATTTCCTTACCTAGTTTAGATTATAAAATTTTAAAACTTTAAATATGAAAACAGCAATTCTCCTTTTACTATCTCTATTTATAGGCCCTAATTTACAGGCTCAAGAAAAACAAAAAGACACACTCTTTTTTAATTATAACAATAAATACATTAGAACACTTGTTGAAATGCCAAACGAGTTTTATATAAAAGATGGAAGTGGCGCTAGTTACGGTAATTTTTTCTTTAAAGAAGTAAAAGTCCTAAATAATCTAAAACCAAAAAAAAACCTATGTCTTAAAAAATTTATACGATCCTCTAAATACTATGATAAAAATAAGGAACCACAGTTAGACGATTATAAACTAGCCTTTTTTTTAAACAATTATATTATTTTTTTGACAAAAAGAAATAAATCAGAATATATTCAAGTTGTGGCAGCTGTTAGAATTGAATAAAACCACACCAATCTAAAGGATGCTCCTTATCGATAAATGGATTTACAAAAAGATATTGACGAACATGAAATGTATGACCCGATAGCGCAGAATTGCATTCTGTGCCCACAAAGTTGAGCAAACAAAACAAGTCAAAGAGCTACATTCTGTAAAAAGTTGTAGCTTTTTTTTAGTATTTTTAAAACAAAAACAGGTCAACAAAATACAAAGCCACAACTACAAACAAAGCCTATTTTATAAGCATAACAACTGTGGGTTGGATAGACGTTTTTACAAGATTGAATCAAAAATATGTTATCACCAACGCATTAAAACATTGTAAAGAAAAGAAAGGTTTAGAAATTTATGCTCGCTGCTGTAATCAAAACCAAACCATCATAAATTATTTAGCTGTGTGTATGTAGATCCTACTCATTCCATTATCCCCTTCAGGTTTGAAGTACAGTAATTCTAATAAAACGAATAAATTAAACAAACCTTTTCCTTTCAAACTGGAAAGGGT
Organism: Flavobacterium sp. DW-iso2; assembly: GCF_058725285.1. Taxonomy (NCBI): domain Bacteria; kingdom Pseudomonadati; phylum Bacteroidota; class Flavobacteriia; order Flavobacteriales; family Flavobacteriaceae; genus Flavobacterium; species Flavobacterium sp. DW-iso2. The sequence continues at coordinate 1,755 of NZ_JBZXDY010000052.1, forward strand.
TTGTGTTTTTAAAATATCACTAAAACTGGGTATTTTATTAATAATGTTAATTCAATAAGTTTGTCTTACTCTATTTAACCGAATAGTCTTAACTTTACGATTCAATCTATGAAACAAACCACAAACCACAAACCACAAACCACAAAGCTGCATTAGCAAATTTCTACTACTTTTTGTTCTGGCACTCACCTTAAGTAATTGCCAAGTTGAAGAAACAGTGATCTTAAATCATACTATTGAAGCTCAAACATGGTTCAACAATAATATTACTTTAAAAGAATTTCCTGTTTTAAGCTATACAAAAGATATTGATTGGAATAAAGCTATTGTTACTAATGGTGAGCAAGGAGAAATAATAGAAGTTCCATTAACTCTCAATACTAATATAACTACTAAAGTGGGAGCAGTAATTTATTCAAACCATAATAGGTTAGTATTTATAAAATCTAAAAATGGCTTCACATACAATCATGTACAAATTTTAACAACAAATAAAACCTTTGATAACACCGATAAAACATTTAATTTCTATCAAATTAACGATGAATTTAATGGAGTTATTTTAGTTAAAAACCAAAAGGGCGAAGTTCTAAATTTTAATGAATTTAAAAATAGCTTTTTACACAAACCTGATCCGACTGCTAGAATGGCGATGATGTGTGTCTACATTGGTTGGATGTATGAAGATGGTAGATTTGAGCGAATTGCACCAATATCCTGCTCAAGTGGTGGCGGTGATAGCGGCGGTGACAATTATGGATACCCTCCTCATGTTGGTGGTGGTGGTGGATCAGATCTTTCATTCGATACCATCGAAGAACAAATTGACGACGCAGAGCTTACAGGTAAGGCAAAATGTATTAATGACTTACTTACAAAAAATGGAGATTCTTTTGTCCAAAATTTATTGGCTAATTTCCAAGGTAGCTCTTCCTCTTTTGATATTAAAATTGTTTCCAAAGATATAATTATATCTAAAAATACGGGGTTAGAAATTAATGGCGCAACAACATATAATAAAGATATAAACTCCAAATTAATAAATATAGCAATTAGCACTTCGCGCTCAAATGAACAATCAGTTCTTGATGCCGCAAGAACCATTTTACACGAATACATTCACGCAGATATAATTAGAAAACTATACAATGTTAATACAATACCAGGAACATTTGTTTTTAAACAAGAATATAACAAATACGGAAACCAGCACGGCACTATGGCTACATTATACTTATCTAGTATGAAAGAAGCTCTTAAAGAATTTAATAAAACTGTACTTCCTAATGATTATAAAAATTATACGGATTATTATGGAGAAGAACCGAGTGATGCTTTTTATGAGGCTTTGGCTTGATCAGGCCTAAAGAAAATGATGTTCAAGCTTGGACAAATTTAACACCTCAACAGCAAAAAGATATAAATCAACTGGCAGATAGAGTAACAAAAATGTCAAAATCAGTAAATTGTCCATAAAACATAAATTATTTATTATGAAAATACACTTTATAATTATTATAATTTCATTTTTTTCTATGAATACTCTAAAAGCTCAGGAAAAATCAAAAGACACAATATTTTTTAAATTAGACAACTATTTATATCAGTCTAAATCTGATGATAAAGAGTATATTATAAAAGACAATTATGATTCAAGTGAGGGTGCTATATATTTTGTACAAAAAAAAATCATAAAAATTACTAAACCAAAAAAAATTCTTTGTTTTAAAAAATTTGCTCAAACTTCAAACCTTTATAAGTTAAAATACAATAGCAAACTTGACGATGTTAAAGTCATGAATTTAACCGATAGCTACGTAATAGTTGTAGTTAATAAAAAAAATAAAGAAGTGGAATATGTTCAAGTAAGTCCAGAATTCGCAATTCAATAAAAAAGTAAGACTAATTGAAAAAGGTATTAAATCCCCAGCTCTGCGAAGTGTTCATAAAAACAAAAATTAATAAAAATCTAAGGCTGCTGCGCAAATGTCTCCTGACTTTGCGCCCGCTGCTATACGCCAAACCATATTATCCTAAAACTAATTAACTATGGATTCATAGGTACTATTCATTCCACTCATCCCCTTCCCGGTTTTAAACCCAGAAGGGGATTTTTATATAAAATCAAATCGCCTCAACCCGATGGCGCAGAATTGCATTCTGTGCCCACAAAGTTGAGCAAACAAAACAAGTCAAAGAGCTACATTCTGTAAAAAATTGTAGCTTTTTTTTAGTATTTTTAGAACAAAAATAAGTCAACAAAATACGAAGCCACAACTACAGACGAGGCCTATTTTATAACCATAACAACTGTGGGGTCGATAGACCTTTTTACAAGATTGAATCAAAAATATGTTATCACCAACGGATTAAAACATTGTAAAGAAAAGAAAGGTTTAGAAATTTATGCTCGCTGCTGTAATCAAAACCAAACCATCATAAATTATTTAGCTGTGTGTATGTAGATCCTACTCATTCCATTATCTCCTTCAGGTTTGAAGTGCAGTAATTCTAATAAAACGAATAAATTAAACAAACCTTTTCCTTTCAAACTGGAAAGGGTTTGTGTTTTTAAAATATCACTAAAACTGGGTATTTTATTAATAATGTTAATTCAATAAGTTTGTCTTACTCTATTTAACCGAATAGTCTTAACTTTACGATTCAAACTATGAAACAAACCACAAACCACAAACCACAAACCACAAACCACAAACCACAAAGCTGCATTAGCAAATTTCTACTGCTTTTTGTTCTGGCACTCACCTTAAGTAATTGCCAAGTTGAAGAAACAGTGATCTTAAATCATACTATTGAAGCTCA
>NZ_JBZXDY010000053.1:0-3797 GCF_058725285.1 Flavobacterium sp. DW-iso2
ATAGAAATGAAAAAATTAACCGCTTAATTAAAAATCGAAATTTAAAATAGTACTCTTGTTTTATAGGGGTCAAAACACCAGGCCTCTATAGTATCAAAAAGGAAATTGGATTAATTGCATCGTTAGAATTACAAATTGCTACCGATCAAATTGAAATAGATGATTTTACTTTTACAACATCCGTATTCCAAAACGAGCAATTTCTAACTGATATCAAATATCAAAACCAAAACTTGAATCTTGTAAAGAACGATACCCTTACAACTTATCAAACTGGTTTTGAGATAAAATAGTTCGCTTACTACTTTGAAATTCTTAAGGAAAAATAGTATTCAATAGAAAAGCAATGATAAATAAACTGGCACATAATGATTATCATGATAGTGGCGGGAGCCTTTTTAAATAGCCGTTTAAATATTTATTAACAAATAATTTTAAAAAAATCACTAGTTTTATAGTGTGAAACAATCAGTTAACATAGCAACAATTTTTCCCAAACACTTATTTTGGGATATGGATCATAGTAAACTTAACCTCTCAAGAGATAAAGATATTATAATTCCACGAGCCTTGTTTGCCACAAATGAAGCAACTTTTGCAACAGATATTGTTAAACTAGAACAGTATTATTCCAAAACACTAATCCTTAAGTACCTTAAGACAACAAAAGAACGCATTAGTAACGAAGTTTGTGCAATGGTAGCAAAAAGATACAATGTACCGAGTTTTGCACGTTTCAAATAGGTAAAGATTTCCCCGCTGGCGCGGATTTGTAATCCGTGCCCACAATCGTAATCCAATCAGCCTTGCCGGCCTCGATAAAATAGGCTATCCACCACGAAGCAAATATGAACTTTTTGTGGGGATATTTGAGAAGACAGAGAGTTGTTAGAAGAAAATTAAATAAATAATGTAATGATGGAAATACCTGATGGAATAATTCCGTCATTACATTCCGAAGTATCCTCTCTTGGGAGTTTTTTTTTATATTAAAATCCGTCCACCGCAGTGTTACTTCTTTTATAAATTTTTTATTTTAAAAAAAATAAGAAAAACCTGCTAATTGCCTCGTAGTGGCTTCTCTTTTAGAAATCTAGCTTCCTACAACCCCCATTTTTAGAATAACCAAATTATTTTTTTTCTGGAAATAACCGCTTTTACGGTAAGCCGTAAAGGAATGGAAAATCATTACGTTATATTTGGCCAAATCACTTTTCTTCCCCCGTATAAATGATAGTATACGCTGGTTGAATTAATGCACAATTATGAAACAATTTTATACCGTTCTATTTTTATTCGTTCTGTTAATTTTTAATGCCAGCTCTGTTTATTCTTCAAATAAAATAGAGGAAATCATAAAACTAAAAACAGTAGCAGATCCAACTGGGCAAATAACAGGAAATGCAACGGTATGCCAGAATGCCGTAGAACCTTTAATAACATTTGAAGTAAAAGACGATACAAACGGTCCTTATACCTTTACTTATACTATAAATGGAGGAACACCTATAAATGTAACAACAACAGCTAACAATAAAAGTCTGACCGTTTCTCAACCAACGAATATAAAGGGAACTTTCTCCTATATTTTAACTGATGTTAAGGACAAAGACGGCGAGGATGTTGTACTTTCTAGTAACAATACAGTAACAATCATAGTGAACCCTTTACCAGTTGCTGATTTTACTTTTTCAGATAATCAGTGCTCTGGTACTGCGGTGCAGTTTAATACAACAAGTAGTGGAAACTCTTATACGTGGAATTTTGGCGATGGGATTACATCTTCTCTTAAAAATCCAACTCATACATTCACTTCTTTAGGTTGTGGTACAGCAACTTATAATGTTACTTTAACTGTAACTGATGCTAATGGTTGTTCAAGTACAATAACAAAAATGGTTGCAGTAAATCAACAACCAGATATAAGTTTTGAAGATGTAAATGCAACAAGTGCAAGTAACCAATTTAATAATTGTAGTATTGCTTCAATTTCAAATACTTCTTATACAATTACTGTAGGGAACATATCTAATTCACTTTGCATTATTGCCTTTTCAATAAATTGGGGTGATGGTACAACAGAAAATAATGTCAATTTTCCTAAAAACCATACTTACTCGCAACTTGGTGCTTATAATATGGTAATTACAGCAGTTGGTACAAATGGATGTAATAATTCGAAAACATTTATTGTAAAAAATGTATCTAATCCCTCTGGTGGTATTCTAAATCCCGGAGGCACAACTGATATGTGTATTCCTACACCTATAACCCAATATACAATTGGAAATTGGGCAACAAACTCTCCAGGAACGACCTATTCCATTGATTATGGCGATGGTTCTGCCATATTAAATTTAAATCAAGACGATATGATTAAAACTTCATATTACAATGACATAACTCCATCGTCTTCAGCAAATTATCCCGTACCATATTCTTATAATACGAATAGTTGTCCAAATGCAGAATTTATAATAAAATTACTTGTTACAAATGCTTGCAAATCTACAACTGGTACTGTCATTGGAGGAAACACAATATCAAAACCAACAGCGAATTTTAATGCTCCACAAAATGCCTGTTCAACTTCTAATGTTTTATTTACAAATACTACTATTTTAGGTTATGATAGTGGTTGTATTAGGGACACAAAATATAGTTGGAATTTTGGTGATCCAGCAAGTGGAGCAGCAAACACTATCAATACGGGTTGGTTAACTAATAACCCAAATGTTAATCATATTTTTTCAGGTAGTGGTACGTATACAGTAACCCTTTCTGCAAAAAACGGATGTGGTACAACTACAAAAACTCAAACAATCTGCGTTGAAACTCCTCTAATTCCAACTTTTACACTCAGCGAGAACACAGCTTGTACTCCTAAGACAATTATTCCAACTAACACCACCAATCTTGCTGGTTCTTGTACTCAACCAATTTACAAATGGAATGTTAACTACATTGCTGGATATTGTGGGACAACTTCAAACTATACTCTTTTAAATGGGACAACTTTAACATCCATTGCGCCAGAATTTAATTTTATAAACCCTGGAACTTATGGTATTTCGCTCACTACTACTAATTCATGCGGATCTGTTACATCTGCCGTTCAATCCGTTATCGTAAAAAAACCACCAACAGTTACAATAAATACAATTGCAAGTATCTGCCAAACAGCTAGTTCCACTTCTATTAGTCCAACGGCTTTAGTTGATGCTTGCGCTCCGATTTCGAGTACTTTAACTTATGTTTGGAGTTTTCCGGGAGGAACACCTTCCACATCCACAAATGTTGCGCCAATAGTTAATTACAGCACTTCAGGTGCTTATAGTGTATCACTTGCTGTTACCAATGAATGTGGTACCACAACTGTGAGCAGTAATTCCTTTACCATCAATACACTTCCTACTATTACGGGAACTATGTCAGCTTGTGTGGGTTTAACTTCACAGTTAACCGGGTCGGCAAGCCCTGCAACTACTAATAGTTGGTCTTCAGCAAATACTGCAATTGCTACGGTTAGTACAACTGGCTTGGTGACAGCCGTTTCTGTAGGTAATGTAAATATAACCTATACGAATTCTCTGGGTTGTAGCAGAATTAACTCTTTTACAGTCAATGCATTACCAACAATAACAGGAACTTTGAGTATTTGTGTGGGTTCAACCACCGCATTAACTGGATCTGCTACGGCTGCAACTACAACGCCCTGGATGTCATCAAACACATCTGTTGCAACAGTAGATTCTAACGGATTAGTTACTTCCTTATCAGTTGGTTCAACAGTAATT
>NZ_JBZXDY010000054.1:0-3206 GCF_058725285.1 Flavobacterium sp. DW-iso2
ACTTTTCTGTCTAATAATTAGATTATTTGTTTATATTTGATAGAATTAAACGGAGGTTTTTTCACAGACTGACGTTACCAGCAAGCTTAAAAAAAAATACCGTAAATACTAGAACATAACCCAATATCGATAAAATGAAAGATGAAATAATAAAATTAATCAAGAAATGGAAAGAAGAAGTATCAAAAGATATTGAAATTGATAGTATTTATTTATTTATTTGGCAGTTCTATTTATCTTGATGGTAGAATGTTTAAAGCCAGTAAAAGTGATTTAGACTTAATAATTCTTATTCCTGAAAATATAAAAGATGCTCTTGATAGAAAAAATTGGCTTCAAAAACTAAAAGTAAAAAAAGAACAGCTTGAGAAAGAAGTTCTGTTTTTACTAAAAAAAACAGATACAAATGAACAAATCGTAAGTATAGTTCCAATCACAAAATTAGAATTAGATTATAATATCCACAAAGGAGAAACACGAAACTTTTTTGAAATTAACGAATTCTTAAATATTAATGATGAAGCTGTATTCAAAGGTTCTGATTATTTTACTTTTAAAGAATGTAAAAACGAATTTGTAATTCAAGTTTTAAAAAGCGTTCAAAAAGCAAGAAATAGCTATTTAACAAACTCAGCAATCATTGATTACCAGGAATTAGAATGGAAAGGTGACGATATAATTCCAAAACCATTAGCTAGAGAAGCAGCAAAAATAGCTTCATTTTCAGAAGAAAATTATACAACTGGTGATGAGTTAAACACATCATTTGGATGCGATTTTATTAAGCAAAATTTAAAATCAAAACGAAATATCGAAGAATTTTTAGACCTTTATACATGGATTGACGATAGAAGCGGTGGTAGAAGTAATTCTCAAGAAAAAGACATTTTAACACAAGAAAAACATTTATTGCTATACGAGTTTCTTTACGATTTAACAATTCTATCAATGAACAAAATTATAAATGATAAAAGTCCCATAATTCAACCTGCTGAGTTAAATCCTGAATTTAAATTATTTCTAGACGACACAGAAATATTGTCAAAAGCTCATTCTAATAAAGTTTCTCTTTCGTTAAGTGATATATATGTTAATCCATCTTTTAAAAAATATGAGGGTTCAAAAGACGAAATAAATGATGTCGATTTTTCAGATTTAGTTGATACTTTTGATGAAACTGCAAAAGTTTTAATTGCTGGTGAAGGACAATCTGGAAAAACAGGTTTATGTAAACGTTTTTTTATAGAATTGTTTAACAGAGGATTCTTTCCTGTTTATATTTCAGATGGAAAAAACAAATATTTGGGAAATTTAGAGTTAAAAATTGAAAACTCGTTTACTGAACAATACAGTAGTAATATAAAATTCTCTGAAATAAACAGAGAAAACATTATATTGATATTGGATGATTTCCATCAGGCAAAAAACAAAGAAAAGATAGTTGGTCAAATTGCTGGTTATGATAGACAAATATTAATTGTTGATGACATTTTTAATTTCAATTTTAAAAATGAAACACTAATGGAATCATACGAACGATATAAGATTAATGAATTTAGTCCTACCCTACGTAACGAGTTAATAAAAAATTGGGTGTTGTTGTCAGATACCACATGGACAACAGACAATGAAATTTATCACGAAATTGATACTAAAACGGAACTTGTAGATTCAGCTTTGGGCAAAATAATTGGTAAAGGAATAATTCCATCGTATCCGTTTTTTATTTTGTCATTTATAAGTAATTATGATACTGTAAGCAAACCTTTAGATCAAAACATAACATCACAAGGCTATTTTTATCAAACTTTATTATACCTATATTTAAGAAAAGAAGGTGTGAAAAATGACGATTTTGATACATATTTTAATTTTCTAACAGAACTTTCTTTTTTCTATTTCAAGAATGAAAAAACTGTTATAAACAAAATTGATTTTGATAAATATATTGATGAATATAAAAGTAATTTTAATCTAACCATTACATTAGAAGAGTTAATAAAAAATCTAAGAAATACAAACATTTTACGACTTGATGGTTTAGGTAACTACTCGTTTGGATATTCATATATTTACTATTTTTTTGCAGGTAAGTATTTTGCAGATAATGCTGTTGCACAATCGAAGAATGTTGAAAAAATACTCGCTAACTTGCACATCGATGAATATGCGTACATAGCAATTTTTATATCACATCATGACAAAAATACCACAGTCTTAGATGAAATTGTTTTAAATGCTATGACCCTATTTGAAAAATATAGTCCTGCAACCTTAAGCCATGAAGAGTTAAGATTTTTTGATGAACGGATTGACGAGGTTGTTCAAGCAACACTACCTCACATTACAGAATCTGCGGAAAATCATAGAAGCGAAGAATTAAAAAAGAAAGATGAAAATGAAAAAGCTCAATTACCAAACAATACAAATGATTTAGAAGACGAATCAGAGGATGACGAACTATCGATTGAATTGAGAAGAAGTATAAAGACTGTTGAAGTAATGGGCAGGATTATTAAAAATCGTGCTGGTTCATTAAAAACTGAACAACTTGAATTAATTTTCAAGGAAGGTATGAATGTACATCTTCGTATTTTGACATCATTTATTGAGTTAATAAGAAATGAGGAATCACAAAATTTCGTTGAAGATATAATCACTAAAAAACTAGAACAAATAATTAACGAAAAAGAGACAGAAGAAGAAAAAAATAAATTATTAGGAGATAAAGATAAATTAAAAAAAATAGCAAAAAATATATTTTGGAATATGAATTTCAGTCTTATCTATAGCCTAAATAGTAAAATAATTCATTCTTTAGGTTCAAATAAACTAACAAAAATTGTTCAAAATGTTTGCGATGTTGAGGATACTCCAGCAACTTTTATCATAAAGCATGGAATCTACATGTGGTATAATAAAACACTACAAATTGATGAGATATATGACTATATTGAGGCAGATGGCTTTTCTAAAACAGCAAAGCGAATTATGGAGCATCGTATAGTCAATCACTGCCAAACTCATAGTATTGGTTACAAAGAGCATCAGAAAATTGAGCAAAGGTCTAAAATACCAACAAGAATTTTGCTAAAAAGAAAATAAAGCCTGCTGGTAACAGCTAAGGTTTCCTATGTAAAGCAATTAAAGTTATCAACAACTTTTTCTCTGAGCGATATGTGGGTGATTTTCGAGTATAAAATGCC
>NZ_JBZXDY010000055.1:0-3131 GCF_058725285.1 Flavobacterium sp. DW-iso2
TTAGTCCCCGAGGCAAAATCACACACCCAATTTTCGGCTCCCTTTAGGGTCGGGGAAAAACGAAAATTCCCACACACCCAATTTTCGGCTCCCTTTAGGGCCGGGGAAAAACGAAAATTTCCACATTTCAAGTCTTTTCGTTCCCTTGAGGTCCCGAAAGCATTCAGTAGAGGTAACACTAAAAAACCTCTTAGATAAGTTTCTTTTTTGTTTGCCCCAAGCCCTAAAGGGGGCAAAAAAGAAACTCAAAATCCGATTCTCAATTTAGTTATCTTTATTCCAAGTCACGCTGCGAACTTCCGCCTCACTTTCGGCTGGGGAAAAACGAAAATTTCCACACACACGCAATTTTCGGCTCCCTTTAGGGTCGGGGAAAAACGAAAATTTTCACCTCTATCCTCTAATTAACACCCAAAACAATCATAGGGTCAATATCTAATTTTTGACTTATATCTCTTGCCGTTTTTAAAGGCGGTTCGCTTTTACCTGTCAAATACTCACTAACTCTTGAAGTGCTAACACCCAATAGTTCCGATAAACGTTTTTGATTTAAACCACGCTCATACATGCGCAATTTCATTGCTTCGATAAGCGTAGGTGCCTTTATAGGTTCGTTGGCTTCTTCGTAATCGGCTACTAAATCGGAAAGTAAATCCAATTCAATAAAATTTTTATCGTCACTAGAGGTATTATTATCTACAAGTACTAACAAGTCGTCAATGCGGTTGCTTAATGCTATGTACTCTTTTTTTGTTTGTATTGTTCTCATAGTTTCTAAATGTTTGAACAGTCCATTTTATCATATTGCGAATGTGTACCAATAAATCGAATATAGACTTTGCTTGAGGCAAAAATGATAATGGCTACAAGTCTATAGTCATTACCTTTTATATTGAACACATAACGATTATTGCCTACATAATCAACACTATTAAAAGTTTGCTTAATGTCATTTAAAGTATTCCACTCGCTTCTTTTTGCTTTAAAATACCAGTCTCTCAAAGCAACATCAGAACTGGCGTGTTTTTCTGTAAACTCTTTAATTTTTGTAAACGTTACGATCCGCATTTGCTTATAAGTCTAAAATCGGTTACAAAGATACAAATAATTTTGATTAACAAAACTTAATCACGTAACACAGGATTCTTATGTTGCTCTGAATTATTTTTCGTCCCGATAGCTACCGAGATAAATTCACACACCCAATTTTCGGCTCCCTTTAACGCCAGGGAAAAACGAAAATTTTCACACACCCAATTTTCGGCTCCCTTTAGGGTCGGGGAAAAGTAAATGATTCCCTAAATATTCTCGCTCCAAAAATCAGATGGCTCCCTTTAGGGCCGGGAAAAAACGCTAATTTTCACCTCCTCACCTCTTTTCGTTCCATTTAATCCCGAAAGCTTTCAGTAGAGGTAACACTAAAACACATCTTAGATAAGTTTCTTTTTTGTTTGCCCCAAGCCCTAAAGGGGGCAAAAAAGAAACTCAAAATCAGATTCTCAATTTAGATATCTTTATTGAAAATCACAATCTCAACTTCCGACTCACTTTCGGGTCAATACTAGATTACCGTATAAATTTTCAGCTCCCTTTAGTCCCGAGACAAAATCACACACCCAATTTTCGGCTCCCTTTAGGGTCGGGGAAAAACGAAAATTTCCACACACCCCAATTTTCAACTCCCTTTATGGCTAGGGAAAAGTAAATGATTCCCTAAAATATTCTCGCTCCAAAAATCAGATGGCTCCCTTTAGGGCCGGGGAAAACATCTGGTTTTTCGAACACACCCAATTTTCGACTCCCTTTAGGGCGGGGAAAAACGAAAATTTTCACACACCCAATTTTCAACTCCCTTTAACGCTGGGGAAAAACGAAAATTTTCACACACCCAATTTTCGGCTCCCTTTAGGGCTGGGGAAAAACGAAAATTTCCACACACCCCAATTTTCGACTCCCTTTAACGCCGGGGAAAAACGAAAATTCCCTCCTCTAACCTTTCAACAACCCCATACACTTCCTCAAACTCTCTTTATAATCAGGAACTTCAACTCCATAAGTATTTATTATTTTACTTTTATCCAACAAAGAATAGGCAGGACGTTTCGCTGGTGTAGGATATGACGAAGAAGGAATTCCGCCAATAACACAATCAAAACCACCTATTTCTTGTATCGCCAAAGCAAATTCAAACCAACTGATTTCTCCCGCATTAGAAAAATTATAAATACCAGCATGCCAATTAGCATGGTTTATAATTATTACAATCGCTTGCGCCAAATCAGCCGCATAGGTTGGAGAACCTATTTGATCATTCACCACACTCAAACTCTCTCTCTCTTGCATTAGTCGAGACATCGTTTTTACAAAATTATTTCCAAAACTAGAATAAACCCACGAAGTTCTAATTATGATTGCCTCAGGATTAGTAGTCAAACAAAGTTGTTCTCCTAATAATTTGGTAGCACCATAAACATTGATTGGAGTAGTTGGGGAGTTTTCATCTAAGGCGATTGCCGAATTCCCATCAAAAACATAATCGGTTGAAACATGAATTAACTTCACATTATTGGATGCCGACCAGCTGGCCAAAACTCCCACAGCCAAATGATTGATGGTATCAGCTAGTTCCTCTTCTGATTCTGCTTTGTCCACAGCAGTATAAGCAGCACAATTAATGATAACATCAGCTTGAATTAAATCCAATTGATTCTTTAAAACGGATAAGTCATCTAAAGTAATTTGTGTTCTATCAGCAAAAAACCATTCAAATTTAGAATAATTTTCAGACAACACTCTTAACTCTGAACCTAGCTGACCTGATGCGCCTGTTACTAGTATTTTTTTCATAAAACTCAATTTGTTTATACCATCTGTAGCAGCACTCCTTTTACAAAGCTATTAATGTTCAACATACATAACAAAAAAGGCTGTTTTTGTTTACTGCACATTACAAAAAAAGGAAATTCCAATAATCAGAAACCGATAACTGATAACCTTAAATTTCCACCTCCCTTTAAGCTCGCAAAAAATAACGCTCTCGATTTTCGGCTCCCTTTAGGGCAGGGGAAAAACGAAAATTTCCACACACCCTCCAATTTTCGGCTCCCTTTAGGGCAGGGGAAAAACGAAAA
>NZ_JBZXDY010000056.1:0-2164 GCF_058725285.1 Flavobacterium sp. DW-iso2
GTTTTAAAAATCATTTGTTTTTCTTGGGTCTAAAGGGAGATTTGGTTAAGTATTTTAAAAATCATTTGTTTTTCCCCAACCCTAAAGGGAGCCAAATGATTTTTGGAGGGAGAGTATTTTAAAAATCATTTGTTTTTCCTGGGCCTAAAGGGAGCGAAATGATTTTTGGAGGGAGAGTGTTTTAAAAATCATTTGCTTTTCCCCGGCCCTAAAGGGAGTCAAATGATTTTTGGAGCGAGAGTATTTTAAAAATCATTTGCTTTTCCCCAACCCTAAAGGGAGTCAAATGATTTTTGGAGCGAGAGTGTTTTAGGAAATCATTTGTTTTTCCCCGACCCTAAAGGGAGCTAAATGATTTTTGGAGCGAGAGTATTTTAAAAATCATTTGCTTTTCCCCGACCCTAAAGGGAGCCAAATGATTTTTGGAGGGAGAGTATTTTAAAAATCATTTGTTTTTCCCCGACCCTAAAGGGAGCCAAATGATTTTTGGAGGGAGAGTATTTTAAAAATCATTTGTTTTTCCCCGGCCCTAAAGGGAGCCAAATGATTTTTGGAGGGAGAGTATTTTAAAAATTATTTGTTTTTCCCCGGCCCTAAAGGGAGCCAAATGATTTTTGGAGGGAGAGTGATTGAAAAATCATTTGTTTTTCCCCGACCCTAAAGGGAGCCAAATGATTTTTGGAGGGAGAGTATTTTAAAAATCATTTGCTTTTCCCCGACCCTAAAGGGAGTCAAACGATTTTTGGAGGGAGAATATTTTAAAAATCATTTGTTTTTCCCCGACCCTAAAGGGAGCCAAATGATTTTTGGAGCGAGAGTATTTTAAAAATCATTTGTTTTTCCTGGGTCTAAAGGGAGTAAAATGATTTTTGGAGGGAGAGTGTTTTAGGAAATCATTTGTTTTTCTCCTGCGCTAAAGGGAGTCAAGTGATTTTTAGAGGGAGAGTATTTTAAAAATCATTTGTTTTTCTCCGACCCTAAAGGGAGCCAAATGATTTTTGGAGCGAGAGTGTTTTAGAAATCATTTGTTTTTCCCCAACCCTAAAGGGAGCCAAATGATTTTTGGAGCGAGAGTATTTTAAAAATCATTTGTTTTTCTCCTGCGCTAAAGGGAGTCAAGTGATTTTTGGAGGGAGAGTGTTTTAGGGAATCATTTATTTTTCTTGGGTCTAAAGGGAGCCAAATGATTTTTGGAGGGAGAGTGTTTTAGGGAATCATTTATTTTTCTTGGGTCTAAAGGGAGATTTGGTTAAGTATTTTAAAAATCATTTGTTTTTCCCCAACCCTAAAGGGAGCCAAATGATTTTGGAACGAGAGTGTTTGAAAAATCAGATGTTTTTCCCCGGCCCTAAAGGGAGCCAAATGATTTTTGGAGCGAGAGTATTTTAAAAATCATTTGCTTTTCCCCGGCCCTAAAGGGAGCCAAATGATTTTTGGAGGGAGATTGTTTTAGGAAATCATTTGTTTTTCCTGGGTCTAAAGGGAGTCAAATGATTTTGGAGGGAGAGTATTTTAAAAATTATTTGTTTTTCCCCGGCCCTAAAGGGAGCCAAATGATTTTTGGAGCGAGAGTGTTTTAGGAAATCATTTGTTTTTTCCTGTGTCTAAAGGGAGACTTGGTTAAGTATTAGAAAAATCATTTGTTTTTCCCCGGCCCTAAAGGGAGCCAAATGATTTTTGGAGGGAGAGTAATTTAAAAATCATTTGTTTTTCCCCGGTCCTAAAGGGAGCCAAATGATTTTTGGAGCGAGAGTGTTTTAGGAAATCATTTGTTTTTCCCCGACCCTAAAGGGAGCCAAATGATTTTTGGAGGGAGAGTATTTTAAAAATCATTTATTTTTCCTGGGTTTAAAGGGAGGGCTCTGATTTTTGGAGCGAGAGTGTTTTAGGGAATCATTTGTTTTTCCCCGACCCTAAAGGGAGTCAAATGATTTTTGGAACGAGAGTGTTTTAGGAAATCATTTGTTTTTCCCCGGCCCTAAAGGGAGTCAAATGATTTTTGGAGCGAGAGTGTTTTAGGGAATCATTTGTTTTTCCCCAACCCTAAAGGGAGCCAAATGATTTTTGGAGCGAGAGTATTTTAAAAATCATTTGTTTTTCTCCTGCGCTAAAGGGAGTCAAGTGATTTTTAGAGGGAGAGTATTTTAAAAATCATTTGTTTTTC
>NZ_JBZXDY010000057.1:0-1706 GCF_058725285.1 Flavobacterium sp. DW-iso2
CAAAATGCAACAAAAAAACTAACTTTGAATAACTAACTAATTAATGGACTTGTTGCGATAGGTCCTTGAATCCGCCTCTTAACTTTAAAAATAATAGTGATATGAGTGAAACTGAATTACAGTTACAAATTACATTTAAGTCAATTTTTGAAAAACTTAAAATTTTCAAATCCCTTCTAACTGAAGAGCAATTGACTGTTTATAACGAAAAAATCAACTTAGCGAAGACTGACTTTCTACAGAATCATTTAGAATCTTCAGAAAAAACTGTTGAGCATCTTGAGAAGTTTTTTTCATAGATTCTTCATTTAACACTTCTCGTACTATCGGTGCGAGAAGTCCTTTTATTAGTCTTTTGATCATATTTATAAATTTTTAATTGCGTTATTAATTTCTTTTTCCATCAACTTGTAATCATCACAAATTTTGGTAGAAGTATCGCTGTTTCTGTCCCCTCTTAGCGACTGCTGGATAAATTGGACGGTCAAACCGTACTTTGACTTTAGTTTTTCGATAATTGCAGGATTATAACTTGCGTAGTCTTTTTTTTGTTTATTTTTGCTCATTGTTTTGATTGTTTCAAATTGTTATGCAAATATATACACAAACTGTTTAAAAAAGAAATTATTTTACACACTTTGTTTAATTAATTATTAATTATATGGATAAGTCATTGATTTTAAAGGAAATGATAAAATATTATAATTTTAAGAACGACGGTGAGTTTGCCGCTCTTCTTGGGATTTCAAATCAAACATTATCAAATTGGAAGACAAGGAAGACATTTGATGTTGAGCTAATTTACACAAAATGTGTAATTTTTAAAGCTGAATGGTTACTTACCGGAAAACTACCAATGTTGAATAATGATTTAAATAAGGTAAACGAGTCATCAGTAATTAATGAGCGCGAACAAAAAAAATTAATCCCATTATATGATGGTGTAATTACGGCAGGGATGCAAGAAACTGCCGTCTTAGAACCAACAAAGGAACCGGCTGAGATGATTGATGCTGGAGATTGGTTTCGCGATGCTACAGCAGCCATGCGAGTGCATGGAGATAGTATGTACCCAGAATATAAATCAGGAAGCATTGCAGCCCTCCGAGAAGTTCAAAATAAAAGGCTGGTCGTTTATGGACAAGACTATTTAATTGAAACTACAGAATATCGGGTTATTAAAAGACTTCAAAAAAGTGAATTACCGCAGAGTTGGTTAGCCTGTTCAGTTAATGAAGAAAAATATGAGAGCTCTGGGCGTTTAATTCACGAGCCTTTTGATGTTCGTATTGACGATGTAGTTAGGATTTATCAAGTACTAGGAAATGTGAAGCGAAATCAAAGCACTACAGTTGTTCATACTAGACAGGCTATAAAAAAGAACAAATCCTTATAAACCAATACGTTAAAGTGTAATTATTGCTTTTTATAATGGGATTATCCCCCTATCTATATATTATAAAAATACTTTTATTAGTTAAAACATAGAGTTATCTATGTTTTGAAACTTTATTTTTTATGCCTTTTTGTAACCCCAACTGTAACCCCAACTGTAACAGCAAAGATTAAATTATAAGTTTATGCGCCAAAGATCATTCATTGATAATTGGGCATAAAAAAACCGTTTAAATGTTTTGACCCCTATAAAACAAGAGTACTATTTTAAATTTCGATTTTTAATTAAGCGGTTAATTTTTTCATTTCTA
>NZ_JBZXDY010000058.1:0-1589 GCF_058725285.1 Flavobacterium sp. DW-iso2
TCCTATGTAAAGCAATTAAAGTTATCAACAACTTTTTCTCTGAGCGATATGTGGGTGATTTTCGAGTATAAAATGCCGTTCCAACGGCTTGTTGGAAAAGTTGGAAACAACTTTTTGTCCGCCGTAGGCTTTGGACAGAAAAAGTTATTCTAACTTTTTCAATAATGCCACGATTTTTTTTTCCTCTTTTATATCATATTTTTCCTTTAAATTCTTAAAGCTCAGGCTCCTATTTGTGGTCTAAATCAATAGCCACCAGCACCTGTGTGGTTGTAAGAATAATAAAATAGCTGCCTGCTCGTTATGTAGCCCACGCTTTAGCGTGGCTACCACCTTAGCTTTGCAGTCTATTTTTTCTTGTCATTTTGTGAGACTTTTAAGAAAGTTATTTTTTGATTTTCGCTACTCTTATTTTTTAATTTTATGCTATTGATTTTTCTAAAACTATGTTTTTATTAATTTTATATGGGGTTTGTGTCTTAATAACTGCTAATATCCTTCGAGTCATTTTATGTGCTACTTTTACGATGATGCTTTTTACATTTTTTCCTTGATGTTTTCTATAATACTGTTGCATTTCAAGATCTTTCCTCACAGCCATCCAAGCCGCTTCAATCAAGTAGCTTCGTAATTGACTTCGGCTCCGAGGAGTTATTCCCAAACATTTCTCGCTACCACCGCTATTATGTATTCCAGGAACAATTCCAACAAAACTAGCAAATTGTCCCTCGGTATTGAAACGCCTCAAATCACCACATTCTGCAATAATAACAGAGGCTAGATAACCCCCAATACCAGGAATACTCTTCAATAAATTGTAATCTTCTTTGTGGCTTTTTCGACAATAGGCTCGCATTTGATTGGCAATTTCTAAATATTCTGTTTTTACAAATTTATACATTCTAATTTTTCCTTGTAAAGCTAAATCTCCACAAGTAGTACTAAATTTCACCTTTTCTAACCATTCTATAAAACCATTAGACCAATTCGAATTATCATATTCTACGGGGATTTCTATTGCGTGAAACAACAATAAACTCTTGATATGCAATTTAGTTGTCCTCAATTTTTTTGTAACCTGTGTTCTATGGCGTGCCAAACTCGTGAACTGATCCTCATCCTCTGTAGGGATATTGATTCCTTTTAAAGTGCCAGATTTCAACTGGTTGGATAAATTTTTGGCATCCAAAGCATCTGTTTTCTGATAGCGTTCTTTATTTCCTGTTTTCACGTCAGCTGGATTGACCACTAGTACATTCCATCCTAAATTTAAAAAATAGCGAGCTACAGAAAACCCACAACAACCTACTTCATAAACTAAATAAACCTCATGATTATGAAAATTATTAGTTACATATTGCTCTAAATCACAAGATTTTGAAGGCATAGAATACGTTTTATGGAAAAATAAATCGGTCTGAATGGAAACTGTCCATGTTTTCTTGTGTATATCCAAACCAATATATACTTTTGGACTAGTAGTAATTTGAGTACTCATATCATTAAAGTATTAGCAGACAGCCAAAACTGTACTGCAGTTAGTAATTATTTTGAGGCTCAATTTACTGCTTTTACATAGATGCTCGTTG
>NZ_JBZXDY010000059.1:0-1523 GCF_058725285.1 Flavobacterium sp. DW-iso2
CAAAATTGCTTTCTGAATTTGAAAAATAAGGCAAAACTTAATCGCCAAGAAATTGCGCTAGAAACTTGAATCCGCCTGCCAAAACCCTAAAAAGAATGGAGAATATATTTAACCGACAAGTTTTTAATGCAGAAAACCCATTTTTAAGACAAGTATTTAATAAGCAATTTGACGCATTTTTCTTTCTGAATTTCCCCACGCCTCTGGAATTTGATGGAACAAATTCTCATAATTTACCTTGTTTTTTTTTGAACAACCTTAAACAACGAAATATATTTATTTCAAATCTTACTAATTCAAAATACTTACATTACATTTTTAAATTAAATTGGTCTGAAAGGGAAGATTTTGTTAATACTTTTAAAGATAAAATTGGAGACGAACAATACCTTTTTTGGCATAGTGAAAATGAAAATTGGGGGATGATTAGTGATTCTAAAGCAGAATTAGCAATAATTGGAATAAATTGGGAAATAGCAGACCAAGTAAAGCTGTTTTATGAGCCCTTTTTAATCTCACCAAATCAAGCTATTGAGAAGTTACAAATTCAAAACTTTAGTGAAGTTTTTCTTAATCTTTATAAACCAAAGACCGTTCTAGTAAATGGAGATGAATCAAATCCAATGTGGAATAAATATATTTTCGACTGTCACGTTGATAACGAAAATGATAAAATATTCTATTGGCAACAATTTGAACCTTTATACTACTCATTAGCTAAAGTACTTAAAGGATTAAAAGGCATTGATATGTATGCTGACCAAGCGTTTTGGCGACAGTACTATAGACTTAAGCAATGGTACACGACTGGAAAAAACGCAGCAGTTGGAGGTTGGCAAGCGTTTTCTCATAAAAATTGCCATAAAGTTGCAACAAAGTTTTTAAACGACAATTTGCATTTACAGTTGCAATTTGACGGAAAATTTGATGAAGCGGACAAGCTAATTAGAGAAAGTAAAAATGGCTTAATTTCCTTTTCAAGTTTATCGTTATACGCGAACAAAGAAAAACAACCTCAAAAAGGTTATGCAAGTGATTTCTACTTTAAAATTTCTGGAAAAGGTGCAGGTAGAAAAGACCAAGTAAACCAACAATTTGAGTTTTATTTGAAAGAGAATTTATTAGAATCTGAAAAAGTTGAAGAGTTTATAAACGAATTAATAGAAATCGGATTTGTAAAAAAGGTTTACAGATTAAGGCGACCAAACATTTTTGCAAAATATAAGATGGACAAGCCAATTGAAATAATTAGTATGAATAACTTTAGATTAAATTATGACGATTTAGAATTACACAGAGAATTAAAAGATAAATAAAAAACTGCAACTAACAGCGGTTTGCAAAAATGGCGAAATATGTAGTAAATTCACTTTTGTCTTTCGCTAGAAATTTTATCTTAGCCGAAAATAATCGGTTACGAAGTTCGCCACTTCTGCAAGCCGCGACACGTCAGTCTGTGAAAAAACCTCCGTTTAATTCTATCAAATATAAACAAATAATCTAATTATTAGACAGAAAAGTTG
>NZ_JBZXDY010000060.1:0-1487 GCF_058725285.1 Flavobacterium sp. DW-iso2
GCTTATTTTTTATGCTGCAATTGCTAGGTTCAGCCCGAATAAGTCGTTAAAAAGCCTTAAATAAACCCTTTTAAAAACAAAAACACCTTTAGCTTTGTAGGGTGACTTCCATTTCTTGAGTTTGGCAATTAAATCTGGTACGCCCAGTATATTTATCGTGCGTTTTATGTTGTACACGAGCATAATTAAACTGTGTTCGCCATTTACTTTTTCGAGTCCCGTTAAATTCGTGTGATTGTAGCCCCATTGTCTCTTTATCGTACCAAAGATATGCTCGTTTATCTCCTGCCGTGTGCGATACAATTGCGGATTTTCTCGGTAGCGTTGGTTGTTCTCCTCTATGGCATCAGCATATTCGCTGCGGTCAATCTCGCGTCCGCCGGCTCTACTGGTACACAGGTGTTTTACGGGACATTCCTTGCAAGAGGGTGTTCGGTATTTCTTGAATTGATACCCGCTTTGTTCGGTTCGTCCACTTTTTTTATGCCATCTTCCTGTAGTTTTTAAAGTTGCTCCTTGGGGACAAGTATAGGTGTCATCGGCTTTATTGTAAATGAATTTGGCTACCAAATATTCGGGTTTCGTGACACTTTCTTTGCTTATGCCTGGCGTAGGGTGCGCTACAATGGTGGTAATGTTATGGTCTTTGCAGTAGGCAATTTCCCTTCCATTATGGTAGCCTTTATCTACCAAAGTGGTAAAAGTGTCTACACCCAAGTTTTCTTTTGCCTCCAGCGCAATAGCACTTAAGGCGTTAAGATCATTGCGATTTATGGTGTGGGTAGCAACCACTAAATTGTGTTTATTATCCACTGCTGCTTGGATATTGTAACTGATCTCAACTACCACTCCTTGAACCAGAAGCGCGCGTGCATCTTCGTCGGTGGTGCTTATTTGGGGTTCTCCGCTGGCTTTAAGCTTTGCTTCTAGAAGTTCATATCCTATTTTATTGTGTTTTAATCGCTCTATCTTTTCTTGGATTTTAGATACGGTAATGCTACTATCTTCTACATCGTTTTGGTCTAATTGTGTTAAATATTCTTGGGTTTTTTCTTCGATGTAAGCCAAGTGACGTTCTATTTTCTTTTGGTTGAAATTGGCTTTTTTGCTGTTATGCGCACGACTTTTGGTGCCATCGATTGCAATTACTTCTCCCGATATCAAATCGGCATCTTTAAGGAAACTTACAAAGAGTTTGAATAGGTTTTTTAATCCCGATGGGTTTTGCTTTCTAAAGTCGGATATACTGTGGTAGTTGGGAATGATTCCGCATAAAAGCCACTGTAATTCTTTATTCCTTTGACATTCTTTCTTGAGCTTTCTGGAACTTCGCAGACCATTTAAATAACCGTATAAATAGATTTTTAGAAAAACTTTTGTATCAAAGCTCGGGCGACCTTCCGTCTTTAAGGTTTGAATAGAAAAACCTAAAGTGTGTAATGATACCGCTTCGACAAAAGCATCAATAAAACGAACGGGGTTTTCTG
>NZ_JBZXDY010000061.1:0-1388 GCF_058725285.1 Flavobacterium sp. DW-iso2
TGTTCGCCCTTCGGGCTCGGTTCGTCGCCTTTCTTTAAAAACCCCGTTCGTTAGAACGGGGTTTTTTGTTTTTAAGCGGGATCACACAGGGAATCAAATTCCATCTAAACCCTATTCAGCTACCTGAATAGGTTTTTTTTGTTTACAACAAAGTCAAGGTTTTTATCAAGACAAACCCTAATGCACATTGTTTTTTATCGCAATTGAAGGAGCTGTAGTTGTTTTTAGGTTTTATAGGTTTCTATAGGGCAATCTCAGGCTCATTTTTCCTTAAATCAGAGGCTAAAAAAGGAGATTTTGTCTAAATAAGCCCTTTTTTTAGGGTGTAATGCTGCTATTCGATTTCTTTCAGAAACAATAATACCAATGCAAAGTGGAATTCTGTCGCTTCCTGATGACATGTAATGAACCAAGATGCTCCTTTTGTAAGGCCTAGACAGATTTTACGCTACCTCTTTTACGATTAAAATTCCCTAAAATCGGATTTTTTTGGCAGCGTCAGTTTAGGCTAGCGCAACATTACAATTAGTGCAATCGGCACAAACGGAGTTTTAGTGCTTCGACTTTCTGTCTTTATTATGGAGTGAGAGGCAGAACAACGGCGATGCAATGTTAAAATGCTGGTCTCACTAGAATAAAATGACGTGTCTGCAAGAAGGCGGAAGTAATTTATTTCACGACTTTTCTTGCTGTAAGAAGCCAGGGCATGGCTGTTCGTAGTTTTATATGCATAGTAAGCTAGCTATTGAAAGGGGTGGAAAGGCAGTTTGTGGAGGTTAGTCATAGCGACGGAAGTCCTACGGCAATAAAAATATTCAGAGAACCACAGCAAGGATCCTTATAAAGTCCGTACAGAACCGACTATTATTTTCTCTTTTGAGGATGTAAATGGGGAAACGGTAAAAAAACTTTCATCTTCAAAAAGCGTATTTCCAGCGAGTTAAACCCAAGGTTAAGAAAGCGTCAAAAAATAGTCAATTAAAAGTATTGAATACTGGTATAAAGAGTCTACTTTTGCAGCCGCAACAGCGAATAAGTTCATTAAAAGATTGGCAAGTGATAAGGGGGTTTAGGATTAGAAATCATTTCTAAAAATAAATCAAAAAAAGCTTGTGAGATTTGATTTTGCTTATTACTTTTGCACCCCGCAAAACATGCAAAGTTCCTTTAAAGACTGGTAAGAGAAGATAGAGAAAACGAAGATTTAGATCTTCAAAAAAACTTTAAATTTTTCTTGCGAGAAACAAAAGAAGTTGTACTTTTGCACCCGCTTCGAGAAACACGAAAAGTGAGAATCGAGACGAAAAAAGAAGAAGAACACGTTCCTAGACATATTGAATTGACAGCCGTCTCGTCCACAAGACGAGACAAAAGAATAAAGAGTAATA
>NZ_JBZXDY010000062.1:0-1387 GCF_058725285.1 Flavobacterium sp. DW-iso2
CATTAATGTCCGATAAAAAATAAAATCGTAATATTTTATTTTTTATCTATTTGATTTTCATTGTTTTAATTTTCATCTTCTATGCTTTTCCAAAAACAGGTCACAAAATTAATGATAGTTGTTCTGTTTCAGCCTTGTCAATTATCCAATCCTTTTCTGGATTTTCCAGAAATTTCATTAAATTGATGTAATTAAAAAGATGAATTTTACAAAAGCTAACCAAATTTGAAAATGCCCAACTGCGCTTTAGTTTCTTTTTGACCACCGCTAATAGCAGGTTAACTATCAAAACACAATAAATCTGTATTTTAATGGCATTTTCATTATCTCCCAAGAAATATTTTAATGGAAAATTTTGCTTTAATTGTTTGAATAATAACTCTATTTGCCATCTTGTTTTATACAAAGCCGCAATTAAATCGGCGCGCAAGTCAAATAAATTAGTTAAAAACTCAAATTCTCGTTTGTTTACTCGGTCATAAAACGTCACTTTTCTCAACCTTAATTTCGACATTTCTTTACCTTTTTTTACATCAATTTCAATAATTTCATCTTCTAAAACTCCGTTATGAATTCGTTCTCCAATATCTAGTTTTTCGATACTTATATACGATGCGTTGTCTTTTATTCGAGTTACAAACCCTGTTTTTTGAGTTGTAAAATGCTCAAAAGCCTTGTAATCATTGTATCCTTTGTCAAAAACATAAATGGTGTTTTCATCGCATTTTAATTTTTCTAAAAAATTGTGGTCGTGTGTTTTGGCTTCGCTGAACCAAACCAAACTCGGCACCATTTCATCAGCATTGACAACCGTATGCAATTTAATTCCTCCTTTTCTTTTTCCACTTTTTGGATTTCTTCCTACGCAACCCATAATGTCTTTGAATAGGCTAATTGTTGAACTATCAAAAATTTTGACCTGCTTATTTATAACATCTTTAATGCGGCTGTCCGATAAAAAACCACCATATTGCTTTAGCAATTGATGATAAATATTTTCAAAAACCAAAACATCTCTTTTCTTATTAGCATCAGATAAAGTACTCCTTTTAGGGATGTGATTTAACTGAAAACTACTTGTTTTACCTGATAAACCAAGCATTGCTCCAGATATTTCTCTAAGTGATGTACACTTTGAGAAAGAACAAAAAAGCATACTTATCAAATGGTCTTTTGTGGTAAATCGCTTTGTATAACGGTCTGATTCACATTTTTTGACTTCTTTTTTTATAATCGAATCGTCAATTAAAGAAATCAGCTGTCCGAAAACAGATTTACTAGAAAAATAATTACTTTTACTCATCGTATTTTGTATGTCGAAACACAAATTTACGATTCATTTAAAGAAGCCATCTTTTTGGCTTCTTTTTTTATCGGACAACAATGA
>NZ_JBZXDY010000063.1:0-1381 GCF_058725285.1 Flavobacterium sp. DW-iso2
TAGCGCATTCTATGATAAAAAACAAGAAAAAATGTAAAATTTAACAGGCAAATTTATGTGTATTTATGTAGGGAGTTTGTCTGTTAATTACAGAGAAAACGCGGCCAATAATTTTACATTTTACATTGTTTAAAACCAGCATTGCGTTCTTACCTTCACCTTTTTTTCTTTCATAATATTCTTTGAGTTGCGGATCATGTTTTACGGCAACTAAAGCACACATTTGTAATATTGACTTCATTTTTTTATCGGCCATATGATTTACTTTTGTTCGCCCTTTAATACTCGAACCTGAACTATATTCAAAAGGTGCAGTTCCGGCGTAACAAGCAAATTTTCTTGCGTTATCAAAAGCCGTGAATCCTCTTGTTGCAATGAGCATATAAATAGCAGTTTTATCCCCAATACCAGGAACACTTTTAATCAATTCAAATTGATTTTTCAATTCCAATTGATTAGATATTATTGCTTTCATTTCCTTCTCAATAGCTTTTAATGTTGCTTTTAAAAATTTCACCGTTTTATTATTTATTCCTACGATTGATTTGTAAACTTGTTTGGGCATAAAATCAATATTTTCTTTTGTAGCCACAAAAATCTTAAAAGATTTCATCACTTTTTCTCTTTCAGTATAAAGCAATTTTAGCTGTTGAATTACCGTTTCAGGCAAAGTCGAAAGCTTTAGTTTGTCGATATTTCGAATACTATACAAAGCAATATCTTTTGCATCTGCCTTGTCATTTTTACCTCTGGAAATTCCTTTAGATCGTTTGATTTCTATGGCTGGAACTACCCAGAAATCAAGGTTGATTTCAGATAAATGGCTACTCAAAGGAAATGTATAAATACCTGTGTTTTCGCAACAAAACAAAACAGTAGTCAAATCTATTTTCTGTTTTATTAAGTTTTTTAAAATTTCTTTAATACCTTTTAAGTTGTTTTCTACAATGAAATGATTAGTTACATTGGGTGCTTCTTTTTTTAATATAACTACATCTAATTTTGATTTTGAAATGTCAATACCTACGTAAAATAAATAGTTTTTCATAACTTTGAATTTAAGATAAACAAAAATGTTGAACTTCTTTAGAGCCTTTATTAGACCTTGATGTCTATCATTCTATTTGAAGCAATTCAACGGGATTCAAGGAGAAGACAAAGGACTAATGCGCTAAATAAGTCACAAACTTGGCGGATTTGATAGTTCACCTCTGTTTTCCTTTGAATAAATTTAATGTTTTTTTGTCAAATACAAAGTAAAGGCAGAATTGCATTCTGTGCCCACAAATACTGTATCGTCTTAAAATAAATCTAATAAAATAATCGCTAAATCATTCTCTAAAGAAGGCCCGCTACCGCACAAATCCTTTCGTGTGGAATT
>NZ_JBZXDY010000064.1:0-1367 GCF_058725285.1 Flavobacterium sp. DW-iso2
CAATCTTGCATTTGGTATAATTTGGAAACACAAAGATCTAGATTTTAATATTTCCCCACAACAATATGTCTTGATCCTTATAACTACTGCGCTCAAAATAAAAGACTAATACGCTTTCTACTTGAACGACAAAGAATACCCCATATTTCCTTAAAATCAAATACTCCATTACGATTCTGCTAGCGAGATTTATTCGTATAAAAAAACCCATGATGCAGGAGCAGTATGGGCTTGAAGTAACTAAACCAATTAAAAATAAAAACCACTTTAGAGCAACTA
Source organism: Flavobacterium sp. DW-iso2 (assembly GCF_058725285.1). Classification (NCBI taxonomy): domain Bacteria; kingdom Pseudomonadati; phylum Bacteroidota; class Flavobacteriia; order Flavobacteriales; family Flavobacteriaceae; genus Flavobacterium; species Flavobacterium sp. DW-iso2. The sequence goes on from NZ_JBZXDY010000064.1 coordinate 280, forward strand.
AAATTTATTTTACGCAAATTCTAATCTTCAGAAACGATAGGTCTTTCAATATCAAACGAAACATCTAATAAAATTGCTACACCATTGTCATTAACCATTGTCATATTTAAAGTATCCAACAAGGCTAATTTTCTTGATATTAAACCACTAAATTGATTATAAGAAATATTCATTTCTTTTAAATTGCTTAATTTTTCTAACTCATACGGAACTCGTCCATCCATATTATTTTCAAACAAGCTTAAGTTTTCAAGCCCTTTTAAATTTGCAATTTCAGCACTTAATTTACCACTTAACTTATTACTACTCAAAAGCAGTACCTTTAATGTAGAAACGCCATAAAGTGAATTTGGTATTTCGCCCTCCAATTCATTATTAAAAGCAGCCAAAGTCTCTAAATGCTTCAAGTTTCCAATTTGATCTGGCAATTCTCCAGAAAGTCTATTCATATAAAGTTGAAGAGTAACCAAATTATTCATCTCTCCTACTGAAGATGGAATAGTCCCAGTCAATCTGTTAAATGACAGATCTAAAACTTCTAGTTGTTTTAAATTTCCTAAAGCAAATGGTATTAGACCCGATAATACATTTTTATGTAAATTCAATTCTTTTAAATCCGTAAGATTCACGATTTCATTTGGTATTTCTCCAACAAGATTATTATCTGCTAGATTTATTGATACCACTTTATCCCCTTCCAAAACAACTCCATACCAAGTTGATACAGGAGAAGATAAATCCCATTTGGTGTTCCAATTAGCTCCGTTTGTTGCCGTATACAATTTCAAAAGCACTGTCTTATCTGAGACTGAGACTTTGGCCATCATTGAAATTGATGCCAAACCCATTAGTAGTAGAGTAAAAATATTTTTCATAACCTTGAATTTATACTTGTTCGAATGATTAAATATACACAATACATAGATTATCGACAAATAAAATCGACGAAATACATGATATTATACTATAAAAATATAATTTTCTTACATTAAATTGATTTATGCAATTTATAAACTAAACCACTCTGCACTGAAAGTGCAGAGGTTTGTTTTACAAGGGACTGAAAGTCCCTCATTTTTTTCATTCGA
>NZ_JBZXDY010000065.1:0-1324 GCF_058725285.1 Flavobacterium sp. DW-iso2
ATGACCAAACACTTTTAGAGATAGACGTGAATTGATTTATAATGTGGGCACGAGCGGGACGCTCGCGCTAGCGGGGGTTGAAGGAGAATAAAGAACCTTTGAATAAATTGTTAAATGATAGTGATAGAAAAATGAAGATGAAGAAATGGTTTGATTTATCTGATTTTGAAACAACCATAACGGATAATAAAATTGAAGACTTTGTGAACTTAAATTATAATGCAATATTTAAATAATGAATTACATTTTAAAAATAAAAATAGTTGAATCTTATTTATTAGATTGTTTTAAGGAATATATCCTTATTAAATCTGATTTAGAAAAAAAAACAATTTCGCTTTTGGATTTTAATTGTGAATACAAATGGTCAATACCAATTGATAATCTTTCAGGCGATTATTTAAAAATAGATTTTGAAAAATTCATTTATTTTGATAACGGAAAAAGTATTTTTACTAATTTAAAAGATGGAATTATAGTGAAATCCGAGGCAAAATATTACTACTTGTATAATGAAATTAATAAAGTTTTTATAGATCTTTCAAATACTGAAACAATTCAGATTAAGAATAATTCAGAAATTTATTTTGTAAAAAATTATAATGGTTTTAAACTCTTTAGTACACAACTTTTTTTAGTAAATGTAAATAGTAAACAAAAATTAATTGCTTTTTCTTTATTAAATGGCAAAGAACTTTGGCAACATTCCTACATAGATTTATTAAATGAAGAAAATACAACAATAAGTAATGAAATTGTTGAAGTTTCGGGTGTTATTTATTTTCTATTACACGGAGGGGGCAAACACGAATGTTTTGGGTTGGATGCCAATACTGGTGAAATTGTAAAAAAAATTTCAAATATTGTAGGAGATATCATTGTAGAGAATGAATTTATCTATTTTTTACATTCAGACGTTATTACCATTTATAATACCCTAAAAGATGAAATTATAACCTGGGAAATTGAAAATTTAATGATAGAAAAAGGAATTGAACGTTTATGGTTCCCTAGATGGGCAATTGATAATGGTTTAATTTATTTCTCTCAATCCAAAGGAACCGATAGAAACTCGGATAGTATTGGTGCTAGATTTGGTGTTCTAGACTTAATAAAAAAGGAATTAGTCTGGTACGATAAGCTTCCGCTAGAAAACGGAATTATTGGAAGTATAAAAGTAAATCAAAATAGAATTTATTTGCATACGCAAGATCAAACATTATTTGTTTATGAAAAGGAATAATTTACCCCCTGCTGGCTTGAGCGTATGCTAGCGCGAGCGTCTCGCTCGTGCCCACAAAGTAAACACAATATTAATTAAATG
>NZ_JBZXDY010000066.1:0-1319 GCF_058725285.1 Flavobacterium sp. DW-iso2
TGTTTTGACCCCTATAAAACAAGAGTACTATTTTAAATTTCGATTTTTAATTAAGCGGTTAATTTTTTCATTTCTATTAGATGTTTATCCGAGTTCCATTTCTCCATTGGAGTGATTCTTCCTAGGAGTCCATGAAGTCTTTCATTGTTATAAAAAGAGACAAATCGTTTTAATATCTGCTGAACCTCTCCAAAAGTTCGATAATCGAACCTGGAAAACACTTCCTTCTTCAAGATTCCATGATAGGCTTCTATATGAGCATTTTCTTCAGGTGTTGCGACATGGGTAAATTCTTGTTGAACACCTATTAACCCTAAATATTCACGGACGCTTTTAGCTATAAATTGACTTCCATTATCACTTCTAATAACAACGCTTTCAGGGTAGTTATATTCGTCAAAAAGTTGGGATAGTAATTCTATAACGTGTTTTTGCTTTATGTTGAAAGAAAAATAATCCTTTAAAATTCGTCGTGTATGAACATCAATTACAGATAATAAATATGCATTTTTACCAACATTTGGCACCCATACCATTTTAATATCCATTTCTAAACATTGCAATGGTCTAGAAGTATAAACTTTCCTAAATTTCACAAACTTACGTCCAGAACCACTTCTGTTAATTCTATTCTCGAGTTTTAAAAGTCCTTCTTCTTTCATAATTCGGTACAGTTTTTTATGATTTATTTGGTAGCCATCTCTATTTAGATACTTGGTCATCAACCGATAACCACAATCTATAAATTCATGTTTTAAGATTTTTTTAATAGATTTTACAACATCTGATTGACTAACAAAACCATTTTTATGATGAAATGTTACTGCCGTAGGATGATTGCCTTTCTTACCAAAATTTGGTTTTCTATAATAACTACTGCTAATTATACCAACCATCTTTATTATCTTAGCCTTGCTACATTTATGCTTTTGATAAATAGAGTTCACTAAATCTTTCTTGGATCGGATGTCCCAAACTTTTTTTTTAAAAGCTCCCTTTGTACCTCTAATTCTATTTCTTTATTGCTCAGTAGCTTGCGTAGAATCCGATTTTCCTCTTCTGCATCTTTCAGCTCTTTGCTTTTAGTGTCATAGGTGACTTTTAAGCCAGCCTCGCCTTTGTGTTCGTACTTCTTCTTCCAGTTATATAAACTTGCCGTACTCACGCCAAACTTACGGCATGCTTCTACAATACCAGTATCCTCTGAAGCAGCTAGTATTTCTAGCTTCTGAGCTAAAGTCCATTTCTTGTATTTCATATCTCAAATATATAATTTTGAAATTTAAAATAACACTCCGAACTATTAAGGGGCTAAACTA
>NZ_JBZXDY010000067.1:0-1317 GCF_058725285.1 Flavobacterium sp. DW-iso2
TTGAGTTACATCCAGTTCTGATTGAATGTTTCCCTCAATTCCTGTTGCTCTGGTTTTTTCTGTTCCAATTGCATCTGCATTCGCTTTCGCTTGTGCATCTAATTTATTGTCAGCATCATTTAAAGCAGTAGCTCCAGCGATGTAATTAGCAGTAGTATTTACAGTATAAGTTCCATCAGCGGCTAATCCAGCTCCTGTTTGAGTTACATCCAGTTCTGATTGAATGTTTCCCTCAATTCCTGTTGCTCTAGTTTTTTCTGTTACAATTGCATCCGCATTTACTCTCGCTTGCCCATCTAATTTATTGTCAGCATCGTTTAAGGCAGTAGCTCCAGCGATGTAGTTGGCGGCACTATTTGCACTATAAGTTCCGTTAGTTGCTAATCCAGATCCTGTTTGAGTTACATCCAGTTCCGATTGAATGTTTCCTTCAATTCCTGTTGCTCTCGTTTTTTCTGTTCCAATTGCATCTGAATTTACTTTCGCTTGCGCATCCAAATCTTCTGTAGCAGCAACCAAAGAGGCTGATGTTTTCATATAATTGGTAGCGCCATTTGCACTATAAGTTCCGTCAGCGGCTAATCCAGCCCCTGTTTGAGTTATATCCAATTCTGATTGAATGTTTCCCTCAATTCCTGTGGCTCTCGTTTTTTCTGTTCCAATTGCATCCGAATTTACTTTCGCTTGCGTATCCAAATCTTCTGTAGCAGCAACCAAAGAGGCTGATGTTTTCATATAATTGGTAGCGACATTTGCACTATAAGTTCCGTCAGCGGCTAATCCAGCTCCTGTTTGAGTTATATCCAATTCTGATTGAATGTTTCCCTCAATTCCTGTGGCTCTCGTTTTTTCTATTCCAATTGCATCCGCATTTACTTTCGCTTGCGCATCCAATTTATTATCAGCATCATTTAAAGCAGTAGCTGCAGCGATGTAATTAGCAGTAGTATTTACAGTATAAGTTCCGTCAGCGGCTAATCCAGCTCCTGTTTGAGTTACATTCAGTTCTGATTGAATGTTTCCTTCAATTCCTGTGGCTCTAGTTTTTTCTATTCCAATTGCATCCGCATTTACTTTCGCTTGCGCATCCAATTTATTATCAGCATCATTTAAAGCAGTAGCTCCAGCGATGTAATTAGCGGCACTATTTGCACTATAAGTTCCGTCAGCGGCTAATCCAGATCCTGTTTGAGTAACATTCAGTTCTGATTGAATGTTTCCTTCAATTCCTGTGGCTCTCGTTTTTTCTGTTCCAATTGCATCTGAATTTACTTTCGCTTGCGCATCCAAATCTTCTGTAGCAGCAACCAAAGAGGC
>NZ_JBZXDY010000068.1:0-1269 GCF_058725285.1 Flavobacterium sp. DW-iso2
TTCTTATAAGACTTGTATTTGTGAATTTGATTCACATGAGCAAATTCAGGTGTTTTCATTCCTAGAGAGCAATGTCTGCGCTGGTTATTATAAATTTCAATTGCTTGTTTCACCATTTTTTGAGAAGTTTTTAAGTTTGGAATTGTTTTATTTAGTCCAAATTCTTGTTTTAATATTCCATTAATTCTTTCTGCGACCGCATTTTCGTATGGGCTGGAATTTTGGGTTGTACTAAGAATAATGTTCTTCGATTTGGCAAATTCAGCAAAATCGGGACAGCAATATTGTATTCCTCTATCGGAATGATGGATTAGATTTTCATTTTTGTAACGTCTGTTTTTAACAGCCATTTCTAAAGCCTCTTTGACAAGTTTTACGCGCATATTGGTATCAATTTTGTATCCCATAATTTTCTTGGAATAAACGTCCGTAACTAAGGCTAAATAAGCATGTTGGGAAGCAAGTTTAATGTAAGTTATATCGCTGACAAAGACCTGTTCTGCGTGTTTAATTTCTAAATCAGCTAATAAGTCTTTTGATTTGTAAAACCCATGCTTAGAGTCTGTTGTAATGTGATATAGTTTTGTTTTTCGGATTAATAAATTGTGATATCTTAAAAAATGAATGAACCTATCTCTACCCATTTTGATATCATTTTTTTTAAAATCATCTTTTAGGTCAAGATATAGTTTTTTGGCTCCATATCGAGCCATTTTTTGGCGAATAGGAGTGATGAGTTTTTTGATTTTTAGAGTTTCTAAATCATCAATTTTTTGTTTATTAATTCGTTTGTAATAAGCCTGCGTGCTTATTCCGAAACACTTGGAGAACCATTTGATTTTAAAAGGTCTTTTTTCTTTTTCTCCACTTCTTTTAGCAATGCTTCGGGCAATGACTTTTTTGCAAAATCAAGATTAGTGCTTACTTCAAAATCAGCAATAATCATTTGCTGAAAGTCTTTAATGAATTCCAGTTCTTCGATACGCTCTTTAAGTTTTTTTAGTTCTTGATTCTTGCTCATAGTTTTGGAGTTTTGTTCAAAGGAACGCAATTTTTTCATCCAATACGTTATTGAGGAGCGAGAAATCCCATGCAACTTAGAAGCGTGATTTAGGGAAATCTGACCATTTGAAATTTGGTCAATGATGGAAAGTTTGAGATCAAAACCGATTTTTTTGTACTCAATTTTTGGACAGTGTTCTTTTTTTGTGGGTTTCATAGTTTACTAAAAGTGTTTAATTTTTAGTCAACCTATTTCAGGATTTGTCA
>NZ_JBZXDY010000069.1:0-1202 GCF_058725285.1 Flavobacterium sp. DW-iso2
GGCGGATTCAAGGACCTATCGCAACAAGTCCATTAATTAGTTAGTTATTCAAAGTTAGTTTTTTTGTTGCATTTTGGCGTCAAATTCAGAATAACTTTTTTGGCTTTTTAAGGAGCCAAAAGTTATCTCCGAATTTGCCTTACTGGATACCGATTTTGTCTGTATTTCTTCTTGCATCATTTGGTTTGGAGTTTTGTATCCAAGCACCTTTCTGGGTCTATTATTGAGTTTATATTCGGCTTCTTTTATTTGTTTTAGAGTTATCGTATTAAAGTCAGTTCCTTTAGGAAAAAAGCGTCTGATTAATCCATTTGTGTTTTCGTTGGTTCCACGTTCCCAGGAGGAATAGGGATGAGCAAAATAAATATCCATTCCTGTTTTATCCGTTAGCCATTTATGATTAGCCATTTCCATTCCGTTATCATAAGTCATTGATTTTCTGATATAATTAGGCAGTGTGTTTAAAGATTCAGCAAAAGCTTTTGTTACGGTTTTAGATTTTCTATTGTCAATTTTCATAATAAAAGTATATCTTGTTTTTCTCTCTACATTGGTTGCAATAGCACTTTTTTGACCTACACCAATCATTAAATCTCCTTCCCAATGTCCTACTTCTTCTCGATGTTGAATGTGATGTGGTCTTTGTTCGATGCTGACTTGATCTTTGATTCGGATTCTGTTTTTACCGAACTTTCTATTGGCTCTTCTCTTGTGATGATGATAGGGAAGTAGCCTAATGAGTTTTTTGCCTAATGTTGATTGTCGATGTCTGTAAATATGCTGATAAATAGCTTCATAGGATATCGACATAATAGAGTCATTTGGATATAAAAGCTTAATACTTCCTGCTATTTGATCTGGACTATAACCGTTTAATAAGCCTCTATAGACATATAATTTAAGTCTTTTGTGAGTGTTTATTTTGTCTTGTGTCCTTTTAGTTGAGTTGACTTCCGTAGCATACCAATGTGCAAGTTGCGCATTGTAGGTATCGGTAGGTTTAATAAGCCATTTTTTTAACTCATTTGTTATGGTAGAAGGAGCACGTTTTAAGTGCTTGGATATGTAACTTTTTGACTTTTTTTCAAGTAGTAAAGTCTCAATAATTATGCGCTCATTTAGATTAATTCGCTTGTACGTTTTTTTCATAATTCAACAAAGATAAAATTTATCATTTGTTGCGTTAGGTTATTGAATTCTCC
>NZ_JBZXDY010000070.1:0-1198 GCF_058725285.1 Flavobacterium sp. DW-iso2
AGGCGGATTCAAGTTTCTAGCGCAATTTCTTGGCGATTAAGTTTTGCCTTATTTTTCAAATTCAGAAAGCAATTTTGTTTGTCTTTAGGCTTTCTAAATTCAAAAAATAAAGCTACGATTTATTTTGGATTAACAATGATTTTATATAAAATTTTGATTCATAAATAATCGACTAATTGTGTTTAGAGGAGAATCATATTCTAGTGTTTTTCTTGGTCTTTCATTGAGTTGATTTTGGATTTCTTTTAGTTGCTTTTTTGTTACTAAATTAAAGTCAGTTCCTTTAGGAAAATAGTCTCTAATTAATCCATTTGTATTCTCATTTGTTGGTCGTTCCCAGGGACTATATGGATGAGCAAAATACACTTTTACTTTGCTGTTTTTAGTAAAGGTTTTATGTTGTGCCATCTCTGTTCCATTATCATAAGTTAGGGATAGTTTTAAGTTGGTAGGAAGCTTTCTAAATTCACTTTCAAACGCCTTTCTAACAGCGGTTGAATCTTTCTTTTTTAGGTGTACAATTATTAAAAATCGAGTGGTTCTTTCTACTAGTGTTCCAATGGCACTTTCTCTGTTTTTTCCCAGCACTAGATCGCCTTCCCAATGACCTGGTATTTCTCGAGTAAGTACTTCAGCAGGTCTTTCATCAATACGAATTGGATCTTTAATTGTTGTTCTTTTATCAACACCTCTTCTGGTATTCCCACGATACTTTCTCTTCTGTCTCAATTGAGATATTAGTAGTTTTTCGACCTCTTTTTTGGGCTGAATATAGATGTGATAGTAGATACTTTCGTGTGAGATTTGCATTGTTGAATCGAATGGATAAAATTGTTTTAAAGCGTCTGAAATTTGCTTTGGTGACCAATGTAATTCTAGATGTAAATATACAAAATTCTTTAGCTTTGGATTGCTATTGATTTTGGATGTTCCCAATCGTCTATCTAGAAGATTATGAACATAATTCACTTCGGCTTTTAGGTTATCGTATGGCTCATTTCTCACTCTTTTTCGCTCTCGGGAAATGGTACTTGGATGAACCGATAGAGTAGTGGCAATTTGCTTGTTATTTTTGCCTAAAGCAATTAGTTTTTCAATCTGAATTCTATGGTCACGATTGAGTCTTTTGTAAGCTGTTTTCATATTACAATTTTAAGTATTTTTTGTCTTAAAATTGCGTTAGATTCCTGACTCTGCT
>NZ_JBZXDY010000071.1:0-1116 GCF_058725285.1 Flavobacterium sp. DW-iso2
TACAAATACTGGAACAACAACTAAATACTATACTACTTTGGCTTTAGCCAATGCAGGTGGAGCATCAGATCTAACAAAACCAGAGGCTGTTGCAACAACTGGAACCTATTATATCCGAATTGAAGTGGCTACTGGATGTTTTATCGTAAAATCAGTAGAAGTGACAGTAAATACATGTACAATAGTTTTATTAAAAGAATCTACTCTAAACAATACTGGAAATTGTACAAGCGTAGATGACACCATTACCTATACTTTTACTTTGACTAATCCTGGAACTACACCTATTACTGATATTACAATTACGGATCCCTTATTTGAAGCACCAAATCCTATTATCGCTATAAGCGCTCCTAGTGGAGATGCTAATAACAACATGATTTTGGATATCAGTGAAACTTGGATATATACAGCAACTTATGCAATAACGCAAGCCGATATTGATTTAGGAAGTGTCACTAACCAAGCAAAAGTAAATGGTTTAGTTTTAGGATCTGAAACTGTTATGGGTACATCAAGTACAATAACAAGATTATGCCAAGATCCTGACATTGCCATTGTAAAAACCACTGACATTCAGTTTGGAGAAGAGCGATGCGCAACACTTGTTGTTGGAGATCTGGTAACCTATACCTTTACCGTGAGCAATACTGGTAATGTGAGTTTAAGTAATGTAATCGTTGCTGATCCTCTTTCAAATTTATCGACTATCGCCCTGATAAGTGGTGACGCAAATAGCAACGACATCTTAGAGGTTAACGAAACTTGGATCTATACTGCAACCTATTCAGTAACTCAAGCCGATATTGATACTGGTAACATAACCAATCAAGCTTCTGTTAATGGTACTGCTCCAGACACTACAGTGGTTACTGACCAATCTGGTGACTCAATAGAGAACGATAATCCAAATGTAATACCTATTTGTTCGACTCCTGACATTGCCATTGTGAAAACCAGTGACATTCAGTTTGGAGAAGAGCGATGCGCAACACTTGTTGTTGGAGATCTGGTAACCTATACCTTTACCGTGAGCAATACTGGTAATGTGAGTTTAAGTAATGTAATCGTTACTGATCCTCTTTCAAATTTATCGACTATCGCCCTGATAAGTGG
>NZ_JBZXDY010000072.1:0-1091 GCF_058725285.1 Flavobacterium sp. DW-iso2
ACATTCAGCTATAGTATTCCTTTAACAGGTGGATGTGGATCGGTGAATGCTACAGGAACAATTACAGTTACGCCAGCACCAAACGCAGGAGCATTATCAGGTGCACAAGGGATTTGCGTATCAGGAACAACAACATTTACGACAAATGGGAATACTGGCGGAACATGGAGTTCAGGTACACCAAGCATAGCAACTGTAGATCCATCTACTGGAGACATAACAGGAGTTGCTGGTGGAACAGCAACGATCACTTATACTGTTGTAGGAACTGGAGGATGTGCTGATGCTACAGCAACGAGAAATGTTAATGTTTATTCTCCAAGTGTAACTTTAGCTGGAACAACTTCTATTATAGAAAGTTCGGGAGGTAATGTAATCCTTACGGCAACTCTATCTACTGTAACTATAACTAACACAACTGTTACTTTAGCTTATTCAGGAAATGCAACAAATGGCTCTGATTATACAGCTAGTTCAACTACCATTACCATTGCTGCAGGTTCAACTACAGGAACAGTAACGATAACTCCAATAGATGATAACATTTATGAGGGATCTGAAACTGTTGTTGCTGATATTACTAATGTTACAGGTGGATGTGCTTCAGAATTAGGTGCACAAACCGCTACTGTAACGATCACAGATAATGATGATGCACCAGATGTAACAATAGGCGATGCTACAATTGTAGAAGGAGGGATTTTAAGTTTTCCAGTAAGCTTGAGTAACCCATCGGCTACTACCATTACCCTAACCTTAGGCTTTACTAATGTAACGACCAGCAATGGAGATTACACGACGGCTCCTGTAGTGGTGACCTTCTTAGCAGGGGCTACAACAGCAACAGCAACAGTACAAACAACAGAAGACACCATAGCGGAATCAACAGAGACCTTTACCGTTGGAATTACGTCTTCTACAGGAACAGTAGGCTCGACTACGGCTACGGCTACTGGAACGATCACGGATAATGATGATGCACCAACAGTAACTGGAATCACTCCATCGAGTGCAACCGAAGGCGATGCTGTAGTATTTGATTTCGAGTTAAGCAATCCAAGTGCAGTAGATGTAGAGTACACCTTCACATT
>NZ_JBZXDY010000073.1:0-1074 GCF_058725285.1 Flavobacterium sp. DW-iso2
GGATCAATACCAAAACCTGTGGAGTAGCAAAAATTAAGCGTAAATATTTGTTAGTCTGAAAAGGAAAAACTCTATGTTCCTCACACCTCTAAATTGAGATCTAAACGCTTTTATTTTTGCATTAAAGGATTCTGCAGAAGCATTGGTACTTCTGTTGTCAAAATAGTTTACTATCGTTTGGTAATGATTCTGTATTGATCTAGATATTGTGTTAAATGATTTAAACTCAGCCTGAGCTACTTTTTCATGCCATCTAGCTAATTTGCTTAGACCATAAATTTTATCGGTGGTATTCTCAAAAACATTCCGTAAGTCTTGCGATAGCTGATATGCTTTTTCAATATTAGGATATAATTCGAATAATAATTTTGCTCTTTGGGTTTGGTTTTCAGACCATTTAGATTTGTTTTTATACAAAACATATCGACTTCTGGCTAGTAATTGCTTAATGGTGTCGCCGTTAGATAGTGTTATAGGCTCGTATTTAGTTTTTGTGGTTTTAGCTTTTTCAATAGCTTCATTCTCCATATCAATTGCTTGCCACCTATATTTGATTCTAATTTCTTGTAAAGCTTCGAGCGCCAGTTTTTGAACATGGAATCGATCCGTAACTCTTACTGCATTAGAAAAGCATTTCTTAGCAATAAGCCCCATATTAGCTGCCATATCGAGTGTTATTTCGGTAACCGAATTTCTTAGCTTTAGCGGTATTTTTTCTAATATAGCAATTACTGTTTCTGCTTTGGTTCCAGCTACCATGGCTACTATAGTTCCCTTTCTGCCTTTTCCTGCTTTGTTGGTCACAATAGTATAGAGTTCGCCATTGGAGAGGGATGTCTCATCTATTGATAAACGTTTCCCAATGTTTTCAGGAAAAATAAGCCATTGTTTAGCATGCGACTTTTGTTTCCATGCTTTAAAATCACTTAAGTACTCTTTGTACTGATATTGCAAATTCCTTCCAGAAACCCCATAGAAAGAGGCGATAGCACTACAGTCATTTGGGCTGGAATCTATTGATCTCTTTTAAAAAAGACGCAAACTCCTGTGTTACACGAGTTCCGTCCGCTACTA
>NZ_JBZXDY010000074.1:0-1069 GCF_058725285.1 Flavobacterium sp. DW-iso2
TCTATTTGGACGCAAACTGCATCGTTTACATTGAAGTAAATTACTTTCTGCTTAACGATATCAGAGTAAATTTTTCACCGCAAAATTTGGCAACAATATGTATTGCAACGTGTCGCAGCTTGTGGATGGTGGGGAGTTTTGAGCAGATTATTTTCTGCTGAACAGAAACGTAATTGATTACGGTAATTCCACTAAATCCCCACTATACACAAACTGCTGTTGTGCGTTCGGCTTTATTTTTCGATTGTTTTTATTCTGATTTTAGAAGATATTCGGTTAAACATAAGTAATCCTTCATAATCTAAAACTTTTGTAATTCTATCGATTCTATCTTTATAAATTCCGTAGTCTATGTTAATTTCAAATATATCATTATCATCTATTAATTTATTCAAAAACTTCAATTCAACATTCAAAAGTTTCAGAGCTTCTTCTTTGTTATGTTCAATCGGATTATCAATTCCAATAACAGAATATTTTTCCATAGAGCAAAAACACATCATTAAACCGTCATTGAAATTATCTTTAATAAGTGTAGTTCCTCTGTCACTATAAATTAACCCAATCTGAAAATCTAATTCAGATTTTAACACCATTAAATTATGTTCATAATCCTTATATTTCTTATTTTGTTTGTCTCTTTCGGTATTTATTTCTGCCATCTTGGCGTTCCAACGTTCGAGGATATTTACATATGTAAAAATTCCACTAAATGTAATCAGAACTGCAAAAACGACAAGAATAAGATTTGTATCACTGCTTTGTTGCGTAATATAGTAATCTTCTTTAAACGTTTTTTCAGAATTAAAATCGATTGAGTTTTTATTCAAAGAGTTTATTCTAGTTTCTAAAATATTATTGTTATAATATTCAATACAACAAAAAACAATCAATCCAAATAAAATGGAAGTGTAAATAAGATTAATGTTTATTTTCATAAAAAATTTGGTTTGTTAATATTCTGTCGGTTTCGGTTTCCCAAGCTGACGCACAACGTCAGGCTGTGAAAAAACTCCGTTTTTGAATTAATTACCGCAAAATCTATCGTTGTATAACTCAATATAGACAC
>NZ_JBZXDY010000075.1:0-1045 GCF_058725285.1 Flavobacterium sp. DW-iso2
GCTATATTTACAAAATAGTTATGACAGAAAGATCCTGCATGTAACTCCCCAACTGAGGTAAGCCGCCTTCCGTTATATGCTATTTTCCCGCAGAATGAGAATATTAAAAAAAAAAATTATGACACCAAGAGAAAAGCTAACAAAAATATTAGAAATGGAACTTTGTAATGAATTAAATCAAAGAGGATTTATTTTCAGTCAATCAAAAAGTCAGTTTACAAGAACAATTAATAAAATTAAACAAATAATCTATTTTCAAGGTATGAGATGGAATAATGCCAAAGCTGCTATAGATTATAGACTTCTTACTTCAATACAAACTAAAGAATATTCGAAATGGTATTTAGATAATTATAATACCCAACAAGCAACAAGTCATCAAGGCAAAATAACTTTAAATACAGTTGTTATATCAGGTATTAAACTCAACTATTATGATTCGTGGAATAGTAATTGCCAACCAAACGCAATGTATGATTTATTAAATTTTCCCGAAGAAGATGTTTCTCAAAATATTTATTCAAATGTAACTAATTGTATTTTGCCATATTTTGAAAAACTTACATCATTTTCAAAAATTGCTGAAAATTTAGCTAATCCTTTAGACTCATTTGATTTTTATATGATGGATGGAAATAGAATATTAGCGAAAGAAAAACTTGATTACATAGTTAACAGAATTAAAAATTTAGACATTAAAACCATAGACTTCAACAATGATTTTACGATACAAAGTTTAAATAATACTATCCAAATGACTAATATACGTATCGAAAAATTTTTTAATGAGATGGATAAAATTAATTTAATGAATAAAAACAGCATATAACAGCGGTTTGCAAAAATGGCGAAATATGTGGTAAATTCACGTTTATTTTTCGCAAGAAATTTTACCTTAGCCGAAAAATATCGGTTACGAAGTTCGCCACTTCTGCAAGCCGCGACACGTTGTAATATATTTTAGCGCCGAATTTTGCGGTGAAAAATTCCTTACTTCTCTCCTACTAAGAAAATAATCTGCAATCCAAAAAGTTGTCGTTTATCC
>NZ_JBZXDY010000076.1:0-1043 GCF_058725285.1 Flavobacterium sp. DW-iso2
AGTTAGTTGTGTTGTTTGGTCGAGTTGGTAGCAACGAGACCGGGTTTAGTAGTCTCGTCCGTAAGACGAGATGAAAAGCTTTCCATGTTTCTGAATTTATTCAGAACCTACGGATGGCTTTTTTGATTTTCTACAAGTTGGGTTTGGTTGTTGGTGTCTAAAAAATGGGATTAAGTCGAAAAAGTTCGATTTTTACCATACAAGGTATCGTGATTATTTATAAGAGCGACTTAAAAAATTTGATTCAGATAGAATTTGTAGGGATAGTAAAACCACTAGGTTGGAGATTTTTTCGTTCTAATTCCAAGTTTTTGCCGAGTAGAAAAGAGGGAATAGTGAATTTATAGGGCGACTAAACTTATAATTTTTTAAATACTAGACTGATGTTTAGTATTTTGTAAAAATGTCACTTTATTAAGGATATTTTTTTAATTTTAGTGTTGGTTTTAAAGTAAAATGTGTTGTATATTTGCAACCGCAATAACGCTGAGGTCTGGTAGTTCAGTTGGTTAGAATACCTGCCTGTCACGCAGGGGGTCGCGGGTTCGAGTCCCGTCCAGACCGCAATATTGGGTAAAGCCTTTCTTAACGGAGAGGCTTTTTTTTATTTTATAATTGGATCAATTCAGGAATCTGTGGAGTCGCAAAAATTAAGATTAGAATCAAAGCAGCTCTAATCGATATTGCCATACTATTGTGATATATAATCCAAAAAATGCTACAGAAATTAAAAACTGCATAAAAGTGGAAGCAAGGAAACCAATAAAAGAACCTGTGGCAGCTTTTAAAGCGCGTTTGTGATTTTTAGAATCATACAATAACTCTCCAATAAAAGCACCTGCAAAAGCACCAATAAGAAATCCAAAAGGAATGGGAGAAAGAAGGCCAATAACCAATCCGATATTTGTTCCCCAAATTCCATATTTACTTCCGCCAAATTGCTTAGTTCCCTTAGAGGGAATTATATAGGATCAATACCAAAACCTGTGGAGTAGCAAAAATTAAGCGTAAATATTTGTTAGTCTGAAAAGGAAAAACTCTAT
>NZ_JBZXDY010000077.1:0-984 GCF_058725285.1 Flavobacterium sp. DW-iso2
CATCGCTGGAGCTACTGCTTTAAATGATGCTGATAATAAATTGGATGCGCAAGCGAAAGTAAATGCGGATGCAATTGCAAATATCAATACCCTAGCGAACGGTAAAATCTACGTAGGAAACATTAGTAATCAAGCGACAGAGATTACTATGACAGGAGATGTAACAATAGATAATGGTGGTGTTTCAACTATTGGAGGCAGCAAAGTTCTGACAGCTATGATTGCCGAAGGGACGATCCTAGTTGGTGATTTAGCAAACGACGCCATAGAAACTACTAAGATTAAAGATGCTAATGTAACTTATAGTAAGATTCAAGGGGTTACTAGTGGTAAAGTACTAGGAAGAGTATCATCAGGTACAGGAACAGTAGAAGAATTTAATACTACTGGTTCTGGCGATGTGGTAAGAGCAAATTCACCAGTACTTACTGGAACAGTTACGGCAAGTGCTATATCTGCAACCAATGTATCTGCAACCACTGTATCAGCAACCACAGTATCTGCGACTAATCTAGGAGGGCGTATTTTGGACGCATCACAAGTGCTTATTACTACCGTTGGAACATTGACTGCTTTAAATGTAAGCGGAACTTCCACTTTGACAGGAAATACCACTATTGGAGGAACTCTTGGAGTAACAGGAGTAACGACACTAAGTGCACAACCTATACTTTCAACATTAACGGTTTCTTTACCTGTGTTCTCTGACACGAATAAAGGGCTAGTATCTAATCCAATTACAGGAACTGGTAGTGTGGTTATGTCTGATTCAGCAACATTAACTGGGTCACCAAATGCGCCAACTGCAGCTGCACTTACCAATACAACTCAAATTGCAACTACAGCCTTTGTTTCTGCTGCAAATAGTACTAATGCTAACTTAGCAGGTCCAATAACAAGTATTGGAAATGCAACTGCTGTAGCTTCTCAAACAGGAACAGGTTCTACCTTTGTTATGAATGCTTCACCAACATTAGTAACACC
>NZ_JBZXDY010000078.1:0-945 GCF_058725285.1 Flavobacterium sp. DW-iso2
CTGTTGAATCAGGTTTTGTAACTGATCCAATAGGTTGGAAATACAGCAGTGCTAGAAATTATGGAAATAATGACCAAGCACTTTTAGAGATAGACGTGAATTGATTTATAATGTGGGTACGAGCGGGGAAGTTAGAAAGGTTGATAATTTAATTGATGGTGTTGCTAAAGAGATTAAATCTGGACAATTAAAAAGTTCTGAATTTATAGAAAACCAATTAAGAAAAGATATAGAAATGCTTTTAGATAGCAAAATTCCAGTCAAAAAAATAGAATGGCATTTGTTTGATGGAGCTGATGCAAACATGATAAAGAAACTTGAAGTTTTGAGAGATACTTTTGGTAAAGATAAATTTGATTTTATTAATTATAATAATTTATAATATGGATAATAGATATAATACTCTAAAGAATAAAAAGGATTTCGAAAAATTCATATCGGAAATACCACAATATTTAAAAGATTTGGCTCAAACAAATAAACATGAAAAATTAATTTTTAGTGAAGAAGAAGTAAAAAGTATTTCAACATATTTTATTGATTTAAACAACAATAATAATTTTAATAGCTCAGAAAAATTGAAATTTATTGCATATTTAGGAGAGTTTTTAATACATAATTTTGGAGGAGAATGGTTCTTTACAGGAAATAAAGATGCATTCACTCCTAATGAAGCTTACATTGGAAAATCTAATGCAATTGTACTTAGAGAGTGCCCAATAGATTCTGTTTATGAAATTCTTGAGAATAAAAATCCTAATTACTTTTATGATAAATTAATTCAAAACAAAGAGCAGAAGTCGGAAATTAATGATCTATTTTCTAAATTATTTTCTAAAATAAAGAAAAAATAGTTTAGTCTACTTCACCCCTGCTGGCTTGAGCGTATGCTAGGCGTATGCTAGCGCGAGCGTCTCGCTCGTGCCCACAAAGTAAACACAATAT
>NZ_JBZXDY010000079.1:0-776 GCF_058725285.1 Flavobacterium sp. DW-iso2
GAACATGACCGAGTTAGTGGAGAACCAATGCCAGAACATATTTCAGCAAAATGGCAAGATGTCGAAAAATTGATGGACGGATTAATTGCAACTTATAAAAACATTGAAGAAACTGGCTTTAATGCTGTTTTGGCAGCTGCAAAAATAGCCTTTGGATTTATTTTTATTCATCCTTTTGTAGATGGCAACGGAAGAATACACCGATATATAATACATCATATTTTAACCAAAATGCAATTTGCACAACAAGGAATAATCTTCCCGGTGTCTGCTTCTATTTTAAATCATATTGACGATTATAGAATCGTATTAGAATCTTATTCACATCCATTATTGGACTTTATAGAATGGAAAACTACAGAATCTAACAATGTAGCGGTATTGAACGAGACAATTGATTATTACCGCTATTTTGACGCAACAAAACAAGCAGAGTTCTTATTTGATTGCGTTAATGATACTATTGTAAATGTAATTCCCAATGAGGTAAACTATCTACAGAAATATGATGCTATGAAAAAATATTTGGATGATATTTTTCAAATGCCAGACAAAACAGTTGCATTACTAATTCGGTTTTTAGAACAAAATAATGGGATACTTTCAAAAAGAGCTCTAGAAAAAGAGTTTAATGTCCTATCTGAAATTGAGATAAAGGAAATTGAAGAAAATTACAATTCAATTTTTAATAATTAATTTTCATCACCACACTAGCTAAAACTTGTTTTAACAACCTTTTTAGCCATACTATTTCGACAAATAAAGGAGTGACGAAA
>NZ_JBZXDY010000080.1:0-766 GCF_058725285.1 Flavobacterium sp. DW-iso2
TCATTTAATTAATATTGTGTTTACTTTGTGGGCACGAGCGAGACGCTCGCGCTAGCATACGCTCAAGCCAGCAGGGGAGCTATCGGGTTTTACTTTTAAAATACTTTATTTTTAAATAATATATTAACAATGTTAAAAAATTTGATAATAAATTAATTATAATAAAAAAAATAATCATTGAAGTAATCCACTCCGATAAACCCTCCATATTATCTGGTATCTTATTTTGACTTCTATGACTCGTGTAGTTAGACATAAAAAATAAAACAGCCCAAACAAGGAAGAAAAAAATTAGAAAATAAAGCAATATTCTTAACTTTTTATTCAAATAATAAAAAAAGTAAGATAGTAATAGGTTCGCGATAACTATAAAAATAAAAAATGGAATAATTACATCTCTAATTATTGGATCCAACTTTATTGTACGATGATTTGCAATCAATATTAATATCCAACAAAAAAACATTATACATAATGAAATAATTGTTGCAAAAAAAGGATGATTAACCGTTTTTTTTATTTTTTCCATGTTCTCTTCATTTTTATAATATAAGTCAAATAATCATTGAATGGTTTGTATCCATATTGATGTTGTAAAATCCATTGTGCTAAAACACCTCCTCGATAGTTATACTCCCAATTGTTAACAAGATCAGCATTACCAGGTAAATCTTTCATGTAATCGCTTTCCCCGCTAGCGCGAGCGTCCCGCTCGTGCCCACATTATAAATCAATTCACGTCTATCTCTAAAAGTGTTTGGTCATT
>NZ_JBZXDY010000081.1:0-733 GCF_058725285.1 Flavobacterium sp. DW-iso2
TGTCATCAAACACATCTGTTGCAACAGTAGATTCTAACGGATTAGTTACTTCCTTATCAGTTGGTTCAACAGTAATTACTTATTCCAATTCTAATGGCTGTCAAAAAACTGCAACAATAACTGTAAACGCATTACCTACAATAACAGGAACTTTGAATGTTTGTGTGGGTTCAACTACAGCTTTATCTGGATCTGCTACTGCAGCAACAATAACGCCATGGGTATCTTCAGATACTGCCGTAGCAACAGTAAATGCTACAGGTATAGTAACAGGAGTTAGTGCAGGTACCGTAACTATCACCTATACCAATTCTAATAGCTGTAAAATAACCGCAACGGTAACTGTCAATGCAGTACCAGCAATAACAGGAACTTTGAGTATTTGTGTGGGTTCAACTACCGCATTAACTGGATCCGGAACAGCAGCAACTACTAATCCATGGGGGTCCTCAAACACCCTTGTCGCTACTGTAAGTACTGCAGGAGTAGTAACAGGGGTTGGCGCAGGTACTGCACTTATCACTTATACCAATTCTAATGGCTGTAAAATAACAGCAACGATAATAGTCAATGCGTTACCAACAATAACAGGTAATTTAAACACTTGTATTTCAACACCTACTATACAATTAACCGGATCAGCTACGGCTGCAACTACAACGCCTTGGGTTTCTTCAGATACAACCGTTGCAACTATAGATTCTAATGGTTTGGTTACTACCCTAACAGTTGG
>NZ_JBZXDY010000082.1:0-679 GCF_058725285.1 Flavobacterium sp. DW-iso2
CGAGCCATCGGGGTTGTGTTTACTTTGCGGGCACGAGCGAGACGCTCGCGCTAGCACACGCTTAAGCCAGCGGGGGGAAATAATGACCAAACACTTTTAGAGATAGATGTGAATTGATTTATAATGTGGGCACGAGCGGGACGCTCGCGCTAGCGGGGTAAACTTCTAATAATTCTTTACCTCTAAATTTATCAATGTAATTTTTATAATGTTCTGGAGTAATAAACTCTTCTTCTTTTTTTGATTCAGGGCTGATTTTACCAAAACCAACGACATTATGGCTTGAAAATTTCCATTTTAATAATCCGTCTGTATCATAACAAAATAAGTCACTCGGATTGTTATCACATCTATTTTTCCATATTTGATGAGTTTCTATTTTATTCCAATCTAAATTATCTTCAGAAGGAGAGGTATTAAACCAAATAGAAATTTCAGAATTCATTACTTTATCAATTTTCGTTTCCGAAGGAAACGAAATCAGTTGATTACCAATATTTATTTTGTTATTTTTAACTAAATGATACATCTTAAAAAAAGTTATTTTAAATAATCTGAAACATTCCCCATCGGCTTTATTTTAGATTGTTGCTTTACTGTGTGGGTACGGAATACAATTCCGCACTATCGTTGAGTGGACATATCCGAGCCGAGCCATCGGGGTTGTGTTTACTTTGCG
>NZ_JBZXDY010000083.1:0-651 GCF_058725285.1 Flavobacterium sp. DW-iso2
TCGAATGAAAAAAATGAGGGACTTTCAGTCCCTTGTAAAACAAACCTCTGCACTTTCAGTGCAGAGTGGTTTAGTTTTCCCCAACCCTAAAGGGAGCCAAATGATTTTTGGAGGGAGAGTGTTTGAAAAATCATTTGTTTTTCCCCGGCCCTAAAGGGAGCCAAATGATTTTGGAGGGAGAGTAATTTAAAAATCATTTGTTTTTCCCCAACCCTAAAGGGAGCCAAATGATTTTTGGAACGAGAGTGTTTGAAAAGTCATTTGTTTTTCCTGGGTCTAAAGGGAGTCAAATGATTTTTGGAGGGAGAGTATTTTAAAAATCATTTGTTTTTCCCCAACCCTAAAGGGAGCCAAATGATTTTTGGAGCGAGAGTGTTTTAGTAATCATTTGTTTTTCCCCGGCCCTAAAGGGAGCCAAATGATTTTTGGAACGAGAGTGTTTTAAAAATCATTTGCTTTTCCCCGACCCTAAAGGGAGCCAAATGATTTTTGGAGCGAGAGTGTTTTAGGAAATCATTTGTTTTTCGCCGGGTCTAAAGGGAGCCAAATGATTTTGGAGCGAGAGTGTTTTAGGAAATCATTTGTTTTTCCCCGACCCTAAAGGGAGCCATCTGATTTTGGAGCGCGAGTGTTTTTAAGTTCAAAGTTTTT
>NZ_JBZXDY010000084.1:0-610 GCF_058725285.1 Flavobacterium sp. DW-iso2
GTAGAAGGGAATGAAGAATCCGGTGTAATAGTTGCCACAATAATCAGATCAAGATCGCTGCCAGTCATGCCAGCAGACTCAAGTGCTTTGATAGCTGCCTCGTATGCCAGATCTGAGGTCGCCTGATCCGGTGCAGCGATGTGACGCTCCTTGATTCCTGTACGACTGACGATCCACTCATCATTCGTATCTACCATTTTCTCCAAATCGCTGTTTGTCAAAATTTTCTCAGGTACATATTTACCAGTACCGATAACCCCTACCGGGCGCAAATTATTCATGTCTTCACTCACTTCCCGCTAATTTCCTTAGATATGCTCTCCACCAGCTGGTTCTGTACTGCAATCCGTGCTTGGCGCACAGCATTTTTGATGGCATTGCCATCAGCCGATCCATGACTTTTCACCACAAGTCTGCTCAAGCCGAGGAGTGGTGCACCACCATGCTCGGTATAATCCAGTTTCCGTTTCAAACCGCGCAGCTCAGGCATGAGCACAGCAGCAGCCAGTTTGCTTTTGAGCGATGATGAGAATTGTTCCTTAAGCAGAGCGAAAATGGCACCTGCTGTGCCTTCGAGCGATTTCAGCAATATATTTCCGGCAAATCCATC
>NZ_JBZXDY010000085.1:0-598 GCF_058725285.1 Flavobacterium sp. DW-iso2
TTACCATTACTTTCGGTGCTGCATCTGTCAGCATATGTGTCAACCGATCTGCCGGATAATTGGGGTCAAGTGGTAGATAAGCGGCTCCTGCTTTTAGCACAGCGAGAATGCCCACAACCATTTCAACAGAACGAGGCAAGGCTAGCGCAACCATTTGTTCCGGTGCCACGCCTTGAGCGATCAGTAATCTGGCAAGCTGATTGGCTCTTGCATTCAGCTCCCTGTAATTCAAGGTGATATCCTCACAGGTCATGGCAGTCGCTTCC
This sequence comes from Flavobacterium sp. DW-iso2, assembly GCF_058725285.1. Lineage (NCBI taxonomy): Bacteria > Pseudomonadati > Bacteroidota > Flavobacteriia > Flavobacteriales > Flavobacteriaceae > Flavobacterium > Flavobacterium sp. DW-iso2. The sequence continues at coordinate 267 of NZ_JBZXDY010000085.1, forward strand.
GGATGAGCCGCTGCTTGTATTTCAAAGCGCTCGGCTATGGTCAGTTGTGCATCCTCACTCAGCGTAAAGGACCATTCTTTTTCAAGCTGGGCCTGCTCTGTTGGGGTCACGACATGAAATCTGCTGATTCGCTCATCCAACTGCTGCACTGCATCTTCAAGCACCTGCATCAATCGGACCACAAGTTCACCTGCAGTAGACTCCCGGAAGAGATCTGCACTATATTCCAGCACACCTTCAATTCCGCCTGGAGACCCGTTATGCTCACGCTGCTCTGTCAGCTCAAGGGTTAGATCAAATTTGGATGAACCCACACCATGAATGCGGGTTTC
>NZ_JBZXDY010000086.1:0-591 GCF_058725285.1 Flavobacterium sp. DW-iso2
ATTTATTGGTCACAGATTGGGGTTTAAAACCCTGCAATTTATTGCAGAACTTTAGTAATGCGAAAAAATATTTACCTTTAGCTTATGAGTACAGATTTAAGAAAAGGGTCACATACTGTAAGTAGACTAACCTGCCATATTGTTTGGGTCACAAAATATAGATTTAAAGTTTTAAAAGGGGATGTTCAAAAACGTTGCCGTGAGCTTTTGATACAAATATGTGAAGCTGAAGGAATTGAAATTTTGAAAGGAGTTGTGAGTTCAGACCATATTCACATGCATATAGAATATGCTCCAAAGCAAAATATTAGTTCCATTTTAAAGGGTTTAAAGGGCAGAACTTCTAGAAAGTTACAGATGGAGTTTCCAGATTTGAAAAACCGTTATTGGGGTCAACATTTTTGGGCAAGTGGTTATGGAGTTTGGAGTACAGGAAATATTACTGATGAAATGGTAAATGAATATTTAGAACATCATAGAAGAAAAGATGGAGACGATAATTCAAATTTCATTCTCGAATGAAAAAAATGAGGGACTTTCAGTCCCTTGTAAAACAAACCTCTGCACTTTCAGTGCAGAGTGGTTTAGTTT
>NZ_JBZXDY010000087.1:0-589 GCF_058725285.1 Flavobacterium sp. DW-iso2
ACTCTTTATAAACAATTAGTATTTGCTTTAAAATACGAAGGAATAAATTTATTGTTTTTTAAAAAACTATTTGAACAACTATCAGAAGAAACCATAACTTCCGTGGTGCAAATAGAGCCGCAAGGACAATACAGTCGTAAAGTTTGGTTCTTATACGAATGGCTTATGGGGAAGTCACTTCCAATTCCAGATTTAAATAAAGGAAATTTCATTACCCTAATTGATGAAGATATACAATTTGCTTTGCCTATAAGTACAAATTCCAGCCGCCATCGTATAAAAAACAACTTGCCTGGTACTGTTGATTTTTGTCCGCTAATATTTAAAACTCCAAAGTTGAATGACTATATAGCTGATGATCTTTCCCATAAAAAAAATAGTTATTTAAACGCAATTCGCAAAGACGTACTACAACGAGCATCAGCATTTTTGTTGCTAAAAGATTCCAAAGCATCTTTTACCATAGAAGGTGAAACCCCCTCTAATAATAGAGCAATTAGGTGGGGAAAAGCCATAGGTCAAGCAGGTTCAAGACCATTAGAGAAAGAGGAACTATTGCGATTACAGCAAATAGTGATAGAAAATAGTC
>NZ_JBZXDY010000088.1:0-546 GCF_058725285.1 Flavobacterium sp. DW-iso2
AGTCTTGCATTTGGTATAATTTGGAAACACAAATATCAAGATTTTAATATTTCCCCACAACATTTTGTCTTGATCCTCATAGGATTAAGTCGAAAACCTGTGGCCTAGGTATACAATTTAGCTAATTTAAAAACAATGTTCTACGTTTATATTTTATACTCAGAATCACTTAATTTGTACTATAAAGGCTTTACTTCAAATGTGGAAGGAAGACTAGAGTCTCATTTATTGGGTAAAAGTGATTTTACTTCTAAGGCAAAAGATTGGAAATTGGTTTACACTATGGATTTTGAGACAAAGCGCTTGGCTTTGGTTGAAGAGAAACGACTTAAGAAACTCAATAGGGCTTCAATAGAGAAAATAATAGCGAAGTAAGTAGGTTTCGAGTCCTCTCGTTCCAAAAAACGAGACAATATTGGGGAAAGCCTTTCTTAACGGAGAGGCTTTTTTGCCCCTTTAAAGTATCTAAAGTTAGTTGTGTTGTTTGGTCGAGTTGGTAGCAACGAGACCGGGTTTAGTAGTCTCGTCCGTAAGACGAGATGAAAA
>NZ_JBZXDY010000089.1:0-520 GCF_058725285.1 Flavobacterium sp. DW-iso2
CTTTTAAAAACGTTTGGTTATCCATCGACTGCTCGGATTGTACAACCAGTGTGGTTGGGGCAGAGAAACCTGGTGGGTAATGATCCATGATCAGATTAATTCCCTGTTTGGATGTATAATTGTTATTGACCTCAAACAGATCATTATAACTAAGCCGGTTACTGTAGCTGAACAAAAACGGAATGCTGATTACGGCAACAAGAATGATGGCAAGAACAGGTCTACTTGCCGCGTTCCGAGACAAAAATCCCCATAAGCGGCTATCTGCGTGACCTTCAAATTTATTCGATGGCCAGAACATCTTTTTGCCTAATACAACCATGAAGAATGGATTCAACGTATTGAGGACGACAATGAGAACCGCTACTGCAAATGCCACTGAAGAGGTTGCCTGGTACAGCTGAAACTTGGCGAGCATCAGAGCAAGGAATCCGATGAATACAGCAATACCACTGTATAACACAGTACGTCCTGCCGTTCTAAACGTCGTTTTGGTTGCGAGAAGTACATCCCCGCCCTG
>NZ_JBZXDY010000090.1:0-518 GCF_058725285.1 Flavobacterium sp. DW-iso2
TCTGCCCGTACGGTAAATATTATTGTTCCTTATTACGGATATGCCCGTCAGGAACGCAAGTCTGCTCCGCGTGAGCCGATCTCGGCCAAGATGGTTGCGGATGTGTTAACTACTGCTGGGGCAAACCGGGTAGTTACCATTGATCTGCATGCAGCGGCAATTCAAGGGTTTTTCAATATTCCTGTGGATCACATGACATCATTGGATCTCATCAGTGATTATTTGCTGAGTAAAGGGATTGAAAATCCGGTAGTTGTCTCCCCTGATGCGGGACGAGCCTCGATGGCAGAGAAACTGGCGAATCGTCTGGATTCACCTTTTGCCATTATGATCAAAAAGCGGCCAAGCCACAATGAATCGATCATTACGCACGTTATTGGGGATGTTGAAGGTCGAACTCCAATTATTATTGAGGATCTGATCGATACCGGAACGACAATTCTCAATGTTGTTGAAGGATTGAAGGAGCGAGGCTCCAAAAACGTATATGTATGTGCAACACATGGTCTGTTCTCGGA
>NZ_JBZXDY010000091.1:0-507 GCF_058725285.1 Flavobacterium sp. DW-iso2
TAAAACAGTTTTGATAAAATTATTTCATTCAAACTAAACAAGACTATTTCCAAATCTGATTTGTATCAAGAATAATTCAATTTTACAACTAAGCTTTTTACAGTTTTTTAAATAATTTATCATTCAGGACTGAATTGCTATTATCTAATCAGTAGCTAAAATTTTGTTCTTACTCATTTCATATTATTAAATCCATAACAATAAGTGTTTTTTCTCTAAATTGATAAAAAACAAGTTCTTTTCACCAGATATAAGTATTTTTCACTTATTTTTGAATAATCAATTTTCACCAATACACATGAATACTAATCAATTTTCACTAAAAATAAGTGTTTTTCACGGTCGTAAAGCACCTGAAGAAGGAATACTGGTAGGTTATGGTGCTTTAATAGAAGCTTTAACTCTGGCTATGCCATTCCCAAATCGTTTATCATTGATAAGTACTAAAAAACGTCAATATAAAACTGATCATTGGCAAGTGCTTACTTCGCGTCACGAACCAGAAGA